>JBBSBO010000263.1:0-4867 GCA_038251215.1 Caldilineales bacterium | reverse complement strand
GCCGATCTGGTCGGCCAAGGACTCGAGCGCGCCGTCGCGCAGGTCGACGCCGTCCAGCGTGATGCGCCCGCGCGTGGGGTCATAGAGGCGGGGCAGCAGGTAGGTGACGGTGGTCTTGCCCGCGCCGCTGGGGCCGACCAACGCCGCCAGTTCGCCGGGGCGGATCTCGAAGGAGACATCTTCCAGCGCCCAGCGGCGTGTGGGGACTACGGGGGGCGCTTCGTCGCCGTTGGGCGGGGCCGCAGCGGCCTCGCCTCGCACCGGGGAGAGAACGCCGGCATCGCTATATTGGAACCAGACGTTCTCGAAGCGGATGTGGCCGGCCACGCGCTCAAAACGGCCGGCGTCCGGCTTGTCGTCGATCTCGACAGGCAGGTCCAGGTATTCAAAAACGCGCTCGAAGCTGACCATCGACTGTGCGAACTCGACCTGTACGTTGGTGAGGGACGAGATGGGGCCATACAGCCGCGTGAGGTAGGCGGCAAAGGCGACGATGGTGCCGATGCTGATGGCGCCGCCCAGCACCAGATGGCCGCCCGCCCAGTAGATGAGCGCGGTGCCGATGGCGCCGGCGATGCCCAGGCTCATGAAGAAGAGCTGGCCGACCTGGGCGCGGCGTATGCCAACATCGCGCACGGCGGCGTTGGTGTCGCGGAAGCGCGCCAGCTCGCGGCCCTGGCTGCCAAAGGTCTTGACGAGGAGCGCGCCGTTGACGTTCAGCGTCTCGCTGACGATGTTGCTCATCTCGGCGTTGTGCTCCATGGCCGAGCGGCGGATGCCGCGCAGGGTGCGCGCCACGCGCCGGGCCGGCAGCAGGAAGAGCGGCAGCACCACCACCGAGAGCAGCGCCAGCCGCCACTCGATGGAGATCATCACAGCCAACGTCGAGACGAGCGTGACCACGTTGGTGACGATGTTGGGCACGGTGCCGGTGATGGCGTTCTGCGCGCCGACGACGTCGTTGTTGAAGCGCGAGATGATCTCGCCGGACTTGGTGTCGGTGAAGAAGCGCAGGGACATGCGCTGTAAATGGCCGTACATCTCTTGGCGCAGGTCGTAGATAATGCCCTCGCCCGCCTGCGCGCTGAAATGACGCTGCACCACGCTGATCCCGCCGCTGAGCAATGGGATACCCAACATCGCCAGGGCGAACAAATTCAGCCGGGCGGCGTCGCGGTTGGGCAGCACCTGGTCGATCAGGGCGCGATAGAGCAGCGGCGGGATCAGTTCGAGCAGCGAGATCGCCACAATCGTGACGAGGACGACGAGGATCGCGCGCCAGTGCGGGCGCCCGTAGGCAAAGACGCGGCGCAGCAGCTTGCGGTCGACTGTCGCCGGCTTGCGGTCGTCGGTGCGGAGCAAAGCCCACCATCCACCGGAATGCATTGATTGTCCCTTCTTCTACGTGCAGACTAGCCCGTACAGACGAGCCGGTCCCTTATGCGCGCCGGTTACACGGGGGCGCGATGTCGCCTGCCTCGATAGTATACCATCTCGGCCCAGAGCGCATCATCCGATTGGGTAGGACGTGGGGGGAATAATCCTGCGCCGCGCGCACGCAAGCGCATTCGTTGCGGATCGGGCGCGCTCGGCATATAATTGAAGCGCAGCTTCGCTGGGCCGCCCGCCGCGCTGCCCAACGCGCCGCCCCTTTTTCGGGCAAGCCAAAGATACCCAATTCCACTGAATCGAAAGCGATAGAAAGAGATAGACGATGCGCATCAAACAGTCATTCTGCTATCCGCTGTATTTGCCCGCGGACAACAATCTGGAGACCGCGATCAAGGCCGCCGCAGAGATCGGTTATGCCGCGGTGGAGCTGTGGGCGCGCCCGCCGGAGTTCGAGGAGTTGATGGGCCTGGCGCAGCGCTATGGGCTGGCCGTAGCCAGCATGAGCGGTCATATGTCGCTGCCCGACGGCTTGAACAAGCGCAGCAACCACGACCGCATCGAAGCGGAATTGCGCGAGTCGATCGACATCGCCGTGCAGCACGGCATCCCCGGCCTGATCTGCTTCAGCGGCAATCGCCAGCCGCATCAGAGCGAGATCGAGGCGATTGAGGCGACGGCGGACGGGCTGCGCCGCGTGGCGCCGTATGCCGAAGCCAAGGGCATTAACCTAAATGTGGAGTTGCTCAACTCCAAGGTGGACCACCCCGGTTACCAGTGCGACCACACGGCGTGGGGCGTGGCGGTGTGCGAAAAGGTCAACAGCCCGCGCGTCAAGCTGCTGTATGACATCTATCATATGCAGATTATGGAAGGCGATGTCATCCGCAACCTGCGCGAGAACATCAAGTGGATCGGTCACTTCCACACCGCGGGCAACCCGGGGCGTCGCGATTTGGACGATGCGCAGGAACTCAACTACCGCGGCATTTGCCAGGCGATTGCCGCCACCGGCTATGATCTTTATGTGGGTCACGAATTCAAGCCCAAAGGCGACCCGATCGAGGCGCTGCGCGCGGCGTTCGCCGAGTGCGATCAAGAGGGGTAGGCAGCGTGTTGTCGGGGTGACTGAGGCGACGGGACGTCAAGTACAAACCGTGTATCGATAGCAGAAAAGGTGAAGACGAATGAAAAAGGCATTGATGGTATGGGGCGGCTGGAGCGGCCATGAGCCGAAGCAGTGTGCGGACATCTTCGCGCCGATCTTGCGCGAGAAAGGCTTCGACGTCGAGGTGTCGGACACGCTCGACAGCTATCTGGACCCAGAGAAGATGATGGGGCTGAGCCTGGTCGTACCGATCTGGACGATGGGCACGATCACCAAGGAGCAGGAAGCCGGTTTGTTGGCGGCTGTTAAGAGCGGCGTGGGCATCGGCGGCTGGCACGGCGGCATGGCGGACTCGTTCCGCAACAACACCGAATACCAGTGGATGGTCGGGGGGCAGTGGGTGGCGCACCCCGGCAACGTGATCGACTATGAGGTCAACATCACCAACCACGACGACCCGATCACGGCGGGCATCCACGACTTCAAGATGCACTCCGAGCAGTATTACATGCATGTGGACCCAGGCAATGAGGTGCTGGCGACCACCACGTTCAACGGTGCGATCGCCCCGTGGATCGACGGTACGGTGATGCCGGTGGTGTGGAAGCGCATGTATGGCCAAGGCCGCGTGTCGTTCTGCTCGCTGGGGCATGTCGCCAAGGATTTCGACGTGCCGGAGGCGAAGGAGCTGGTCGTGCGCGGCATGTTGTGGGCGGCGCGCTAGCGGCAAGTAACCAGCCAACCGCAAAGGCGCGAAGAGCGCAAAGAACAGCAAACAGCAAGAACTGCAATAACGAGCAACGCAGAGGGCGCGAAGGCCGCAGAGAAAACTGCACATTTCGCGCCCTGTGCCTTTGTCGGCACGATGTTTCGCTACGGCCCGACTTGAAAGGAGCGAGCCATGTCTGAGCTTGCCATGCATGGCGGGGAGCCGGTGCGCCACGCAGCGTGGCCCACCTGGCCCGTGTGGGGCGATGCCGAGAAGGAGCGGTTGGAGCAGGTGCTCGCTTCGGGCGAGTGGGGCGGCTTCAACGAGCTGGTCGGCGAGTTCGAGCAGGCTTTCGGCGCGCGCCACGCGGCGCGGCACTGTATCGCCGCGGCGAATGGCACGTTGACGCTGGAGGCCGCGCTGCGCGTGCTCGGCGTCGGCCCGGGCGACGAGGTGATCGTGCCGCCCTATACCTTCATCGCCACAGCCAACGCCGTGCGCTTGACGGGCGCCACGCCTGTGTTCGTGGACGTTGAAGCGGACACGTATAACCTGGACGTGAGCAAGGCCGAAGAGGCTATCAGCCCGGCGTGCAAGGCGGTGATTCCCGTGCATTTTGCCGGTCAGTTGGTCGATATGGACGCGCTGATGACGTTGGCGCAGCGGCACGGCCTCTACGTGGTGGAGGACGCGGCCCATGCGCACGGCGCTAGCTGGCGCGGGACGCCCGCCGGCGGCATTGGGCACATCGGCTCGTTTAGCCTGCAACAGAGCAAGAACCTGACGGCGGGCGAGGGCGGCATCCTGCTGACGAACGACGATGGGTTGGCTGAGAAGCTGTGGAGCTATGTCAATCAGGGGCGACTGCCCGGCGGCGAGTGGTATCAACACGGCATGTTGGGCAGCAATCTGCGCATCACCGGCTGGCAGGCGGGCATTCTGCTGGCGCAACTGGCGCGGCTCGACGGGCAGATTGAACGGCGCATGCAGAATGCGCGCCGTCTGTACGCCTTCTTGGAAGAGATTGACGGGCTGGACGCCATGCGCTGGGACCCGCGCTGCGAGGTGCATGCGCACCACCTGTTCATGATGCGCTACCGCGCCGAGGGCTTTGGCGGGCTGGCGCGCGAGCGTTTTGTCGAGGCGCTGCGCGCCGAGGGCGTCCCCTGTTCCACGGGCTACCCGATGCCGCTCTACCGGCAGCCGCCCTTGGATGCACGCGTCTCGCGCATCATGCTGTGCCCCGCAGCGGAACAGGCGTGCCGCGAGGCGATCTGGTTGACGCAGAACCTGCTGCTCGCCGAGCCGGAGGCGATGGACGACATCGCGCGCGCCGTACTCAAGATCCGCGAATGGGCGCGGAAAAACAGCTAACCTGGTTTTCAGATGAAGCGCGGGCGCGTAATGACGACGGGGCCGTCATGCGGCGGCAGGCCGTAGCCCGCCAGCACCAGATCGCGGATCGCCAGCAGTTCGTCGCGGCCCTGGGGCAGCAGCGTGCCTAGGAGCATCTGCGGCATGTGGTTGGCGAGCCACTGCTCGACGAAGGGCGCGGGCACGTGCAGCCGCTTGCAGGGCCACACGATCAGGTCCGCGGTCAGTTGCGTGAGGTTGAAGTTGGCGAAGACGGAGACCGACTGCTCATCATAGGTGTGGCGCGT
>JBBSBO010000262.1:0-4870 GCA_038251215.1 Caldilineales bacterium | reverse complement strand
CGCACCGGGTGCAGGCGGCTGGCCTTTTGCCATTGTTGCGCCGGGCCGGACAGCAGCAACCCCGTGATCCAGCCTTCGGTGGCGGTCACCATCTCTTGGGCGACGCTATCTGCCAGTTCCACGCCATAGTTGCGCCGCGCCAACGCCTGGAGTTCATCTGCCTGGAAAGCTAATACCTCCATATCCAGACCGGCAACCTGGCCTCGCGCCAACATGAGGGCCAGGTCGGGCAAGTTCAAGAGCGTGCGCGAGGCAATCGCCAGGTGGCAGTGGTCGTCCGCCTGCTGGGCAAAGAGGCTGACAAACTGGTTGATCTCGGGGCAATCGCCCGCCAGGTGAAAGTCGTCCAGCACAAAAAGATAGTCGGTGTGGACATGGGCGTTTAGCTCGTTGACAAGCGTCGTCACAATCTGATCGAGTGAGCCATTGCCGGCAGCCAAACTCTGCACCGCGGCCTGCGTTTCATCGCCTACCGCGGTGAACTGCCTGGCAAGCGCAGCCACGAAATGGCTCACAAAGCGGTGCGCTTCGCGGTCGGCAGGCCCCAACGAATACCAGCAGGCCGGGATTTTCACTTTGTGAACGAGGTCGACCAGGGCGAGGGTTTTGCCGTAGCCGGCCGGCGCGATCACCAGCACCAGCTTAGACTCGAGCAATTCACAGAAGATTTGCGCTAATCGCGGGCGCGATAAAATATCCGAGCGGAGGCGCGGAGGCTGAATCCGAGTGCGGGTGATCAATTCGTTCATCAAGACGGCAGTCCTAATATGCTGTCAATGCGCCCGCCCTAAGGGCTGCCGCATTCCGCAAAAGTGCCGTACATTTGCGCCATCCGCGGACACATGCGACTGCGCAACCTACGCGACCATTCTACACAAGACGTTGCCGGTGAAACGTTGCCGGCGCTCAAAACAAAAGCGCCTAGAGAGACACCCACTACCAGAGACAATTATCGCGCAAAAACGGCCGGCAGGTGCAACCTAAAATACAACATAAGGCACAACACTATCCGCTTTGTAAACGTCATCGTTCACGTCGTCGGTTCCGATTGGGTTGCGCTGTTTGGCTTGCCACGCGCTGGTATGGACCAAGCCGCGGGTAAAGACATCTTCAATGAGTACGGTCCGGCTTTTCCTCTCCTGTTATACTCGCAAAGAGCCAATTTTGCAAGCCTGTTTCAAGGCGGTTGAACCTAAATCGCGCACGAATTTGGCCCGTATTTGCCCGATTCGGGATCAATTTCATCGCGCGCATTCACCCGGCGCAACCTGTTCGCCGGATATTTGGCTGCAAACCCCGCCCCGAAGCTATCCCAAACCCGTTGCCGCCCAGTCCTGCCTGGCAGGCGGCTAGGGTCGCAAGCGCAGTGCATGGTACAATTGCAGCAGCTCGCCGCCGAGCGCCAAGCCCGGAGGATGCCTAGCTTGCGCTGCATATTGTCGCCCCGCTCCGCCGCAGAGGAAGCCCCATGTCACAGTCGCCGCCGCAGTCGCCGTCTCCGTTACAGCCCCAGTTTATGCCGCTGCCGCCCCGCCCGGAACTCAGCCCCGACGCCATGGAGGCATGTGCGACGGCCTTCGCGGCCGAAATGCGCAGCCGCCGCACGGTGCGCCACTTCTCGTCGCGCGCCGTTTCGCGCGGCGTGATCGAGCAGTGCGTCGCCGCGGCGGGCACGGCCCCCAGCGGGGCCAACCAGCAGCCCTGGCATTTTGTAGTAGTCAGCGACCCCGCCGTCAAGCGCGAGATTCGCCTGGCTGCCGAGGCGGAAGAACGTGAATTCTACAGCCGCCGCGCCACGGAAGAATGGCTGGAGGCGCTGGCGCCCCTGGGCACCGATGCCGAAAAGCCCTTCCTGGAAACCGCGCCCTACCTCATCGCCATCTTTGCCCAGCCGTTTGGGCTCCAGCCGAATGGCGAGAAGGTCAAACATTACTACGTCACGGAATCCGTCGGCATCGCCGCCGGCATCCTCATCACCGCGCTGCATCATTGCGGGCTGGCTACGCTGACGCACACGCCCAGCCCTATGGCTTTTCTCACGCGCATTCTGCAGCGCCCGCCGCACGAGCGCCCTTTTCTACTGCTGGTTGCAGGCTACCCGGCGGAGGAAGCCACGGTCCCCGTGATCAGCAAAAAGCCCCTGGACGAGATCGCTTCGTTTCTTTAGGTGTTTCTCTAGGGTAAACCAAGTCGACCGCCTCTTGCGCAGCGTTGCACAAAATGTGACCAGCATTGCTGCAACAATTGCGGCATCGTCACGTATAATAGAGGCGATGCTTGACGGCAACGCCGCCCTACCAGGCATAGCCACGCGAATTCATTGCGAATCCTATGCAGTGCTGCGACAGGTCAACTCATTTTCCTGCCCGGTTCAACGAGCGAATCAACGAGCGAAAATGGCCTAGTTTCCCATTCATTCCCGAACTCTTGGCACACGAAAGCGGTAAGGCCAAATGCGAAGATTAATCATTGTTCTACTTGTCATTATTGCGATCGGCGCCGCCGCCTACTTCTACATCAACTCACAGGGCGGCCTCGACCAGGTGCTCAACCGCGGCGACGCGGGCGCCACGGCGACGCCGCTGCCCCCCGTACAGGCTAGCACCGATGTGACGGTCGACGCCGTCGTCGTGCCGGCGCGCTACGCCGACCTCAGCCTCAGCACCTCCGGCACGGTAGCGGAAGTGCTGATTGAGGAAGGCGACCTGGTGGAGGCGGGGCAGGTCCTCGCCCGCCTGGCCAATGACCGCCAGGTAATCGCCATCGCCCAGGCCGAAGCGCAGGTGCGCAGCGCGCAGGCGCGCCTGGACGAACTAAGAGCCGGCGCGCGCAGCGAAGACATCGACTCGGTCCAGGCCTCCGTCGACATCGCCCGCGCCAACCTGACCAAGCTGGTCGACGGCTCGCGGCCGGAAGACGTCACCGCGGCGCAGGCCGCGCTCAACTCGGCCCAGGCTAACCTGCAGGAGTTGCTCAAAGGCGCGGACAACGCCCAGCTGGTGCAGGCATTGGCGAACCTGCAAAATGCCGAGGCCGCCCTCCAGCAAGCCCAGGCCGCCTATGACCTGGTAAAGTGGAACCCACAGATCGGGGCGCTGCCCCAATCCGCCGCGTTGCAACAGGCTTCCAACAACTACGAGGCCGCCAAAGCCAACTATGACCTGCTCGCCGCCGGGGCCAAGGACAACGAGATCGCCGCCGCCCAGGCGCAGGTGGAACAGGCGCGCGCCAACCTCGACAGGGCGCAGACGCCCGGCACCGCCGGAGACATCGCCGCGGCGGAAGCGCAGGTGCGTCAGGCCGAAGCTCAACTCGCCCTCAGCCAGGCAGGCGCTCGCCCCGAAACCATCGCCGCCTCGGAGGCCGACCTGACGCAGGCGCAAACATCGCTCATGCAGCGCCAACTGGAATTGAAAGACACAGAGCTGCGCGCGCCCTTTGCCGGCACTGTGGCCTCGCTCAACCTGGAAGTGGGCGAGCAGGTGGGCGCAGGCACGCCCGTGGGCCGCATCGCCGACCAAACCGAGTGGCACATCGAGACCGATGACCTCACCGAACTGAACGTCGTCTATGTGCAAGAGGGCGACTCCGTGCTGATCACGGTTGACGCCCTGCCGGACCTGGAGATGACGGGCGTCGTCACGCGCATCAAGCCGCTGGGCGAGAACAAGCAGGGCGACATTACCTATACCGCCACCATCGTGCCCGACACCTATGAAGATCGCCTGCGCTGGAATATGACGGCTTCCGTGACTATTCAAACGGATCAGACAGAGAGGTAAACGCCTTGTCGTGGCTCTCCCCGCGCTGGCTCAAAGTCCTGCGCGACCTGTGGTCCAACAAAACACGCACCGTCCTCGTCCTGCTCTCGATTGGCGTGGGCGTCAGCGCCATCGGCATGGTGATGGGCGCACAGAACATCATCGACAGCAACCTGCCCAAGGCCTTCGCCGCGGTCAACCCCGCCAGCGGCAGGATCTTTACGATCAACTCCTTCGACGACAAGATGGTGGCAGCGATTGAGTCGATGGCGGAGGTGGCGCAGGCCGAAGCGCGGCGCTCCGTCATCGTGCGCTTCCATCCGCCCGGCTCGACCGAGTGGAACACCCTCCAGCTGATCGCCATCCCGGACTTCAAAGACATCACCATCAACCAGCTAAAGCCGCAGGAAGGTGAATTTCCCCCGCCGGAACACGAGATGCTGGTTGAGCGTGCCTCGTTTTCGCCGTCGCTCGGCCTGGGCGACGTCAGCATCGGCGACACGCTCAACGTCGAAACGCCCTCCGGCAAGAAACGCGCCTTGCGCATCGCCGGCTCGGTGCATGACATGGCGCAAGCCCCCACCTTCGTCACCGGCTCCGGCTACGCCTATATCGACTTCGACACGCTGGCCTGGCTGGGCGAGCCGCGCGATTACAACCAGTTGATGTTCGTCGTGGCGGAGAATAAGCTGGACATAGATCATGTCACCGCGGTCGGCAAGCTGATCGAAAATCGCATGGAGAGCGCCGGCGTCAACGTCGTCTTCACGCTGATCTTCCAGCCGGGCGAACACCCGGCGCAAAACTTCCTGGACGCTTTCTCGCTCGTGCTGGGCGGCATCGGCGTGCTGGCGCTGGGGCTGAGCGCCTTCCTGATCGTCAATACGCTTTCCGCCATTCTCACGCAACACGTGCGCCAGATCGGCATCATGAAGTCGATGGGCGCGCGCGCCGGGCAGATCAGCGCCATGTACCTGGTCATGTCGCTGCTCTTTGGCATCCTCGCCCTGCTGCTCGCCATTCCGCTGGGCGGCATCGGCGCGGCTGGGCTGGCTTCGATCTTCTCCGGGCTGCTCAATTTCGACATCGAGGGCCTGCGTCCGCAGGGG
>JBBSBO010000261.1:0-4871 GCA_038251215.1 Caldilineales bacterium | reverse complement strand
CTAATCGCGGCTGCTACATCTTGCGCTGTCTTGCAATTCAGGCTCATTTTTGCTCCCTAATTCCGCGTCGGTTTGATGAGGTAGTTTGATAAGAAAGTTCAGTTGAGTCAATTTGCCGCAAACTTCAGAAATCGGGCGATCTGCCTCTTTGCCGGACGCGCCGACCAGCCGCACATCGCAAACATCGCCTAGCTTTAACACAGAAACTCCGGCTACGCAACCTGAAAGGGGCCGGCAGAACGCTCTGCTCGTCGTCCCTATGAGG
This sequence comes from Caldilineales bacterium, assembly GCA_038251215.1. GTDB lineage: Bacteria > Chloroflexota > Anaerolineae > Caldilineales > Caldilineaceae > JASGTU01. The sequence continues at coordinate 4,606 of JBBSBO010000261.1, read as the reverse complement.
TTTGTAACCGGAGTATGCCAAGGCAGTTGACCTGCCGTTTTAAGCTATTCGGACTTCTTGACCAAGTATTTCGGCGCCACAACCCACATCGCAAACAGGGCAACGAATCCGCCAAGTGCCAGCAACAGTTCCATTTTTCAATCTCCTTATTGAATAGCCGTTGTCATTGAACCGTTCGGTATGCTCGGTCGGCCCGTGTGGGCGATGAGCTTGTTTTCATGTGGGCAGTATAGGCTCAAGCCGGCGGCGTTTCCATCACAACTTCGACCAAAGATATGGCCCACGTTATTGTGCAAATTGCACAACGCGCCCCATGAAGCGCGCTACAGGCGCTCGAAACCGCGTCTATCGAACCAAAATCAGGCAGAGAACCGGCGCAGACGCGGCATTTGTCGCCTGTCATGCTATCGTGATACGGGCGCAGTTTCCCTGGCCCATGCATGAACGAATGCAACCCCTGGCTAGATTGGAAGCTCGCTTACGGATAACCACCCCTCAATCGACCATGGTTATCAAGAGAGTGCAAATTATTTATGAAATTTACAAAGAATTAGCAAGTAAATTTGCCAAAAGGCACGAAGGGAGTATATCAAGATGAAATCAATCCAACGGGCTGCAAGAACTGCCGGGTTTCTCTATCTGCTCGTCGCCGTTGCCGGCATCTTCTCATTCTTCTACGTCCGATCCGCCATGATTGTCGCCGATGACGCAGCCGCCACCGCCGGCAATATCCTGGCCGCCGAGGGGCTATTCCGCCTGGGCATTGTCGCCGATGCCGTCGTCTTTTTGAGCGAAATTGTACTGATTGCCATTCTCTACGCCTTGCTCAAGCCGGTCAGCCAAATCCTGGCGAGGGCGGCGGCGTATGCCAGGCTGGCGATGGTGGTGATGCAGGGCATGAACCTGCTCAACTATTTCTTTGTGCTGCTGCTGCTGGGCGGCGCCGGCTATTTGACGGTGTTCGAGCCTGCTCAACTGCAAGCCCTTGCCCTATTCTTTCTCGTTGCCTACGAATACGTGGCGCTGATATGGGGGGCGTTCTTTGCCCTGCATCTCCTGCTGCTGGGTTACTTGGTCTACCAATCGGGCTATTTCCCCAGAATCCTGGGCGTCTTGCTGTTGCTCGCCTCGCTGGGCTATTTCATCGATAGTTTCGGCAATTTTCTCGCTCCGCAGTACAAGGAGCTATATGCCTCGATCGTGATCGCCACGGCACTGCTGGGCGAGTTGGCATTCGCCTTCTGGCTGCTGATCAAAGGCGTCAACCTCGAACGTTGGCAAGAAAGTGCGCGTGAATCTGCCTAGCTCTGACCAGCGCCGAAATCGTCGCCGGTTATTCAGCCGACCATTCTATAAATAGCTGCACCAAAAACAATCTCTGGAGAAAACCCTATGCAAGCAATAGTCTGCCACACCTATGGTTCACCCGATGTGCTCAAGCTGGAGGAAGTCGCCAAGCCAGTCCCGCAGGTCGATGAAATCCTGGTTAAAGTTATGGCGGCCTCAGCCGCGGCGGGGGACTGGCATCTGCTGCGCGCCGACCCGTTCATCATCCGCTTCATATATGGCTTGCGCAAGCCCAAATTCGAGATCCTCGGCTCTGATGTCGCCGGGCGCGTCGAAGCTGTCGGCCCCAACGTCACGCAATTTCAACCCGGCGACGAAGTGTTTGGCGACTTATCCAGCTATGGCTTCGGCGCGTTTGCCGAGTATGCGGCCGCGCCGGAAAAGGCATTCGCACACAAACCCGTCAATCTATCGTTCGAGCAGGCCGCGACCGTGCCCGTCTCAGCTGTCACCGCCTTACAGGGCCTGCGCGACCACGGGCGCATCCAGGCGGGGCAGAGGGTTTTGATCAACGGCGCGTCCGGTGGCGTAGGCACGTTTGCCGTGCAAATCGCCAAAGCCTTCGGCACCGAGGTCACCGCCGTGTGCAGCACAGGCAAAATGGAAATGGTGCGCGCACTGGGCGCTGACCACGTTATCGACTACACGCAAGAGGACTTCACGCAAAACGGCCAACAGTACGATCTGATCCTGGCTGCCAACGGCTATCAACCGCTTTCCGCTTATCAGCGTGCGCTAACCCCCACCGGCAAGTATGTCATGAGCGGAGGCTCGACGGCGCAGATGTTCCAGGCTATGCTCCTTGGCCCCTTGCGATCTAAGAAGAACGGTCAGAAAATGGGCAACCTGCTGGTGCAACACAGCCAGGAGGACCTGGTCTTCCTGGCTGTGTTGCTTGAAACCGGCAAGGTGCGCCCCGTCATCGACCGCAGCTTCGCCTTGCGGGATGTTGCCGACGCCATCCGCTACCTGGAAGAGGGCCATGCCAAAGGCAAGGTCGTCATCACCGTGGCGCAAGACACAGCCGCACAAAGCCTAGGCGCGCGAGCGATGCCGGAAACCGGCGTCTCACAGTCTGATCCTGCGACTTTGCAGCCGGCGCCTTTTGCGTAGATACTTGGGCGTGAGCGGCTCTTGCTCTTTCTTGTCCTTGCTGTTTTTATCTTTGCGCCCTTTGCGTCTTTGCGGTTTTCTCTTGGCGGTTTGCTCTCTTTTGGAGTGAGACATGCCCACGAACCTCTTCAAACGGTATGAAAGCGACCCCGACATTGACATCATCACCGGGGTGTGCCCGCACGATTGTCCGGATTCGTGCGCCTGGCAGGTGGCGGTCGAACGCGCCACGGGCCGCGCCGTCGACATCTGGGGCCATGCCGGCCATCCGGTCACCGCGGGCGCGCTGTGTACCAAAGTTGACCGCTACCTGGAGCGCACCTATCACCGCGACCGCCTGACGACGCCCCTGCGGCGCGTGGGCGAGAAGGGCAGCGGCCAATTTGCACCGATCTCCTGGGAGGAAGCGTTCGCGACCATCGCCGCGCAGCTGCACAGCGTGATCGACCAGTACGGCGCCGAGGCGATCCTGCCCTATTCCTATGGCGGGACGATGGGCCTGCTGCAAAGCGAGGGCATGGCGCAGCCCTTCTTCAACCGCATGGGCGCCGGCAAACTGGCGCGTACCATCTGCTCCAGCGCGGGCGGCGACGGCTACAGCTACACCATCGGCGCCACCGAGGGGCTGGAGACGGAGGCCTTTGCCCACGCCAAGCTCATTCTGATCTGGGGCAGCAACACGCTTACCAGCAACATGCACCTATGGCCCTTTGTGCAGCAGGCCAAGCACGCGGGCGCGCGCGTGATCGTGATCGACCCGGCGCGCACACGCACGGCCCGCGCCGCGGGCGAGTGGATCGCCGTGCGACCCGGCACGGACGCCGCCCTCGCCCTGGCGATGATGCACGTGATCATCGCCGACGACCTGATCGACGTCGACTATATCAGCCGCTACACCCTGGGCTTCGAGGCCCTTTCCGCCCGCGCGGCCGAGTGGATGCCGGCGCGCGCCGAGCAAGTGACCGGCGTACCCGCCGCGCAGATCCGCGAGCTGGCGCGTGCCTACGCCACGACGCAGCCGTCCGCCATTCGCGTCAACTACGGCCTGCAACGCCACGCCGGCGGCGGCATGGCGATGCGCACGGTCGCCTGCCTGCCCGCCCTGGTTGGCGCCTGGCGACACCTGGGCGGCGGCATCCAGCTGAGCGCCAGCGGCGCCTTCCGCCACATGGACCGCAGCCTATTGCAGCGGCCTGACTTACAACAAGGCGCGCCGCGCACGCTCAACATGGTGCGCCTGGGCGATGCCCTCAGCCTGGAGCCGGCGCGCCTGGCCCGTGCCCACTATCACCCGCGGCCCGTGGACGCGCCCGTCTTGCCCGAGCAGGCCGGCCCGCCCGTCAAGGCGCTGATCGTCTATAACAGCAACCCCGCCGCCATCGCCCCGGACCAGAGCGCCGTGCTCGCCGGGCTGCGCCGCGACGATCTCTTCACCGTCGTGCTCGAACACTTCCAGACCGACACTGCCGACTACGCGGATATCGTGCTGCCCGCCACTACGCAACTGGAACACTGGGACATCGTCAAGCCCTACGGCCATCTGTACCTGGCGCTCAACCGGCCTGCCATCGCGCCCGTGGGCGAGAGCCTGCCCAACAGCGAGATCTTCCGCCGGCTGGCCGCGGCCATGGGCTACACCGAGCCATGCTTTGACCAGCGCGACGAGGAGATCCTAGCCGCGCTGGTCGACAGCCAGACGCACGCAAGTTTCGCCGGCATCACCTGGCAGGCGCTCCTGGACAACGGCTTCATGCGCCTGAACCTGCCACAGCCGTACTTGCCCTTTGCGGGGGGCAACTTCCCCACGCCCAGCGGCCAATGCGAGTTCTACAGCGAACGCATGGCCGTCGATGGCTACGACCCGCTGCCCGCCTACACCCCGCCCGCCTGGGATGAGGAGATTGACGCCAATTCCGCAGGCGACGTCGCCGTCGCTTTTGCCGCCACTGTCGCCACGGAAGAAGAAAGCGCAGGCCCAGCAGCGCCGCTGATCTGCATTTCGCCGCCCGCGCATTCGTTCCTCAACAGCAGCTTTGTCAACCTCGACCACCTGCGCCGGCGTGAGCAGCAGCCCGCACTGCACATCCACTCGCGCGACGCGGCAGCGCGCGGCCTGGCGCAGGGCGCAGCTGTGCGCGTGTGGAAT
>JBBSBO010000260.1:0-4889 GCA_038251215.1 Caldilineales bacterium | reverse complement strand
TGCGCCCGCCGGCTGAAAACGTCGTAGTCGTTGGCCTCGATGTCGTCGAGGATTGCGCGATAGAGATCGGCGGCGGCGGCAATTGCAAAGCGACCGTCCGCCTCCAGCAAGGCGATGCCGGGCAACGCTTCGTCGTACAGTTGGCGGTTGCGTTCGATCTGATAGCGCATGAAGCGGCGCCAGTTCTCGCTGACCTTGCCGGCGGCGATATCGCCTTCGCCCAGGCCAAACTGCTCCAGTTCGGCGGCGGGCAGATAGATGCGGCCGCGGCGCCAGTCTTCGCCGACGTCGCGCAGGATGTTGGTCATTTGCAGGGCGACGCCTAACTTTATGGCATAGCGAATGGCTTCAGGCGAGGAATAGCCGATGATATGCATACTCATCAGGCCGACAGTCGAGGCAACGCCGTAGCTGTAAGCCGCTAGTTCCTCGAATGTTTCGTAGCGACTCTTGGTCAGGTCCTGCGCCACGCCGTCCACCAGCTGCTCCGCATAGCGCAGCGGGACGGCGAAGCGCACGCGCGTATCCGCCCACGCCAGCGCTACGAAGTCATCGCCGGCGGGCCGCGCCGCCGCCATACGCGTCTGCCAAGCCGCTAACTCCTCCGCCGCGTCGGCGGAGGAATAATCGGCAGAGGCGTGGTCGACAATGTCGTCGGTCACCCGACAAAACGCGTAGAGCGCCCGTACGGCGCGCCGCTTCTCCACGGGCAGGAAACGCGAGGCAAGGTGGAACGACCGGCTGTGGGTGGCGGTCAATGCCTCACAATAGCTGTGAGCTTGCTCCAGATTATGCCGGTCTACGTCCAGCTGCTTCGTAACACTACGCCCGGCAGCGTGCGCTTCATGCGCCATCGACAGAAGTGCGGGTTCCCATGGTTGGATCTGCGCTTGCATCAATCCGTCCTCCATCCTTGCTGCATGTGAGTGCTGTACAGTTAGCGTCGGCACTTGACGCTGAAAGGACAATAGCACAAAGATCAAGGCTCGTCAAAGTAGTATTCATACATTTCATAATATTTGTACAGTAAATTTCCGGACTTATTATTGTGCAAAGTATTGACAGCTACAGTCACGGAGTGATACGCTGCGCTATGCTACAGTCCAACGCGCCGCTCACGCGGCAAACCTGCACCTGCCACCCCGCATCGACGCGATGTCGGCTAAGCCAGATAATTGGACCAGATAGCATTCTATCCCGTCGCAGCATGACACAAACTCGGACAAGGCAGCCCATGACAAAAAATGAAACGAATGCAACGGGCGACAATGAGCTGCCTATCTACAATCTCAAGGCTGTGGTCCAGGAAACAGGCCTCAAGCCGGACACGCTGCGCGCCTGGGAACGTCGCTATGGGCTGCCGGAACCGCAGCGCACGCCAAGCGGCCACCGCCTTTACACGAAGCGCGACGTGGCGACCCTCAAGTGGCTGATCGAGCGCCAAGACGAGGGGCTGATCATCTCGCGCGCCGTGGCCCTGTGGCACGACCTGAGCCGTGAAGGCGCCGATCCGCTTGAGCGCATCCCCCTTGCCCCGCAGTCTGCTGGTTCTACGGGGAAAGCTGCGATGGCATTGCCGCCGGTCGTGTTGCCTGTACCGGGTCAGCCCAACGCGCTCGCCGAGCTGAAGAATCAATGGATCGACGCCTGTCTGCGCTTCGACGAACGCAGCGCCGAGCAGCTTCTCCATGCAGCTTTTGCCCTCTTTGCTGTGGAAACCGTGTGTACCGACCTCATTCAGCAGGCGCTGGCGGATTTGGGACACGGCTGGTACGAGGGTCGTGTAACGGTACAGCAAGAGCACTTTGCGTCTTCGTTGGCTATGCGCCGGTTGGAGACGCTTCTGACTGCCACACCCGCGCCCACGCGCGGGGGTCGCATCCTGATCGGATGCCCGCCGCATGAGTCGCATACATTTGTGCCGCTCATGCTCTCACTCTTTCTACGCCGGCGCGGCTGGGACGTCGTCTATTTGGGCGCCGACGTGCCCGTCGTCAGCCTAGAGTCCACGGTCGATGCGGCCGCGCCGAGCCTGGTCGTACTCTCCGCACAGCAACTGCACACCGCGGCGAGCCTGCTCGAAATGGCCCGTCTGCTCCAGTCTAAGCGCGTCCCGCTGGCCTATGGCGGCCTGATCTTCAACCTCGCGCCGGAGGTGCGCGCCACGATTCCGGGCCATTATCTTGGCCCCAGCCTTGCCGGCGCCGTGGATAGGGTGGAGGAGCTGATGATAGCGCCCTATGCGCGGCCCAGTGCGCGGCCGGTCTCGCACGAGTACGTACAGGCGCTCCACCACTTCCGCGAGCATAGAGCCGCGATCGAGGCGGAGATCTGGCATAGCCTCGAGGAAAGCGGCGTTCCCCAAGCCAACCTGGCAGATGCCAACATGGGTTTGGGGCGCGGCATCGACGCGGCGTTGGCGTTGGGCGACATCCAGCATCTCAGCGCCGACATGGAGTGGATCCGCGGCATGTTGGTTAACCACAATCGCTTGCCGGCGGAGGCCGTCGATGAATACGTATCCGCCTATGCCCGCGCCGCGGCCCATTACCTGGGCGAGCCGGGCCGTGTGGTCGTCCAGGCGCTGACAAAGCTAGCGGCGATGCCCCTCAGTACGTTCGCGCCAAATGGAAACCTGATTTCGTCGGAGAGAAGCAAGCGATCTGCGATACGCAGCCAGAGGAGGAACTGACTATGCGAGCTTTGATTACGGGCGGCACAGGGTTGATCGGCAGCGCCCTCTGCGAAAACCTCGTGAAGAATGGGCATGAGCCAATCGTCTTGACGCGCGACCCCAGCGACAGGAAAGGATTGCCCAGCCAGACGCAACTGGTGGCATGGGACGCCAAGACCACGGACGGCTGGGGACACTTGGCCGGCGAGGTGGATGTGATTGTCAACCTGGTCGGCGAAAGCCTGGCGGATGGGCGCTGGAGCGATGAACGCAAGCAGCGCATCCTCAACAGCCGCGTCACGGCCGGTCGGCTGCTCCTGCAAGCCATCGACGCCGCAGCCGTACGACCGCAGGCGCTGATCCAAGCTTCGGCCGTAGGCTATTACGGCCCGCGGCGCGACGAGCTTCTCGGCGAAGACGCCGGGCCGGGCAGCGACTACCTGGCGCACGTCTGCTTCGAGTGGGAAGCCTCTACCGCCCCCGTCGAACGCCTCGGCGTACGTCGCCCCGTGATCCGCACCGGCATTGTGCTCAGCGCGGAAGGCGGTGCTCTGCCCAAGATTGTGCTGCCCTTCAAGCTCTTTGCCGGCGGACCCATGGGCAGCGGCAAACAATGGTGGCCCTGGATCCATCTCCGCGACGAGGTGCGCGCCATTCGCTTCTTGATGGAACAGGAATCCGCCACGGGACCCTACAACCTCACCGCCCCGCATCCCTTGACCAACAAGGAGTTCGCCTCCGTCGTGGGCGATGTGATGGGACGCCCGGCCTTCTTCCCGGTTCCGTCGCCCGTGCTGCAAACGGCTTTGGGCGAGATGTCCACCGTGCTCCTGGATGGGCAGCGCGCCCTCCCCCGCCGACTGGAGGAGGCAGGCTTCGCATTCGACTTCCCGACCCTAGACGCCGCGCTGAAGGACCTCCTGAAATGAAATACAGCCACCGCTTCACGGTGGCCGCGCCGGTGGCCGTGGTGGCGGAGTTCCACCGCCAGTCACGCAGCATGGCCGCCATCACGCCGCCGCCCATGATCGTGCGCGTGCATGAAGCGCCGTCACAGTTGGGCGAAGGCGATGAGATGGCCTTCACGTTGTGGCTCGGTCCGCTGCCCATGCGCTGGCGGGCGCGCATCGAGCAGGTGTCGTCTACGGGCTTCGTCGACCGGCAGATCAGCGGGCCGTTCGCCGCATGGGTGCATCAGCATGTCTTTGTCGAGCTTGCGCCCGACCGGACGGAAGTCATCGACATGGTGTCCGTGCAGCTCAGCGACAAGCTGCTGTGGCGGCTGGCGGGGCTGGGCATGTGGGCAGGCATGCCGCTGCTCTTCTCCTATCGCGCATGGAAGACGCTCCGGCTGCTGGAGCGCAACGCCGAGGTCACAGGCGCATGACGCAAACTGCCCGGGTAGTCGTGATCGGCGCCGGCGTCGGCGGCCTCAGCGCGGCCGCAGTCCTGGCGAAAAACGGCCTCGATGTGACCGTACTGGAGGCGCACATCGACCCAGGCGGCTGTGCCGGCACTTTCTTCCATCGCGGCTACCATTTCGATGCCGGCGCCACGGTTGCCGGCGGCTTCTACCCCGGCGGACCCATGGACCTGCTCGCGGCGCAGGCCGGCGTCGCCACGTGGCCCGCTTGCGCCGCCGACAGCGCCATGAGCGTACACTTGCCGCAGGGCGCGCCGGTGGTGCGCTGGACTGATCCCAAGCGCTGGCGCGAGGAACGCATCGCGCGCTTCGGCGAACAGGGCGAAGATTTCTGGGCCTGGCAAGAGGCCGCCGCTGACGCCATGTGGGCGCTGGCGCTGCGCATCCCGCCCTGGCCGCCGCAAGGCCTTGACGAATGGCGTCGCCTTGCCTGCGCTGCCGCCGGGTGGACGTCGCACGCCTCGCTGCGCAAAGTGTTCCCGGAACTGTTAGGCGACGCGTTTCTTCCCGTTGCCCGCCGCTTGCCGCCAAACAACGACGCGCTGAAGCTATTCGTCGACGCGCAGCTGCTGATCTCCGCGCAGACGACATCGAACCGTGCCAACGCCCTCTATGGCGCGTCGGCGCTGGATTTGCCGCGCCGGGGCGTAGTGCATTTGGCGGGCGGCATGGCGGCTATCGCCGAAACGCTGACCGCCGCCGTACGCCGCCACGGCGGTCGTGTCCTCATGCGCCGCGAGGTCACCCGCATAGCCCGCCAGACAGATGGGGCCTGGCGCGTCGAGACGGCCG
>JBBSBO010000259.1:0-4897 GCA_038251215.1 Caldilineales bacterium | reverse complement strand
TGGCGGGGTACAGCACCGGGCGCGGGCAGGGCCGATTTACGACACAGTTGCCTGCCGCCGCGATCAAGAGCGCACAGCCGCGGCGCGCGTAGTCGATGGCGGCCTGTAGGGTGGCGGATTGCTGCTCCAGTTCCAGGCTCAAGTTGATGATGACGTGATCGCCCTGCCCAACAGCGTCGCGTACGGCTTGAGATACTGTAGACGCGTTGCCGGTTCCATCCTGGTTCAGCACCTTGAAGGCCGTCATCCAGATGGCGGGGGAGGCGCCGGCGGGGCTGGCGATGCCTTTGCCGTTATTGACGGTCGCGCCAATCAGGCCGGCCATATGCGTGCCATGGCCGTAGTCGTCAATCGGCGGCAGGGAAGGCATTAGGTAATTCCGCCCCGTCAACGTGAGGCGTCCGAGGTCGGGGTGCGTGCTGTCGACGCCGGAATCGACGATGACCACGGAGATGCGCTCCGCCTCCACCGCCTGCGCGGCGACGGCTCCGCTCAGCGCCCAGGCGCGGCTGGCGTGGATGCGCGGCAGATACCACTGCCGCGCGCGATAGAGCGGGTCGTTGATGCGCACGGGCGTCTCGGCGGCAAGCGCCTCGTTGCCTGCATCGGCGGCGCGCACGAGCCAGTTCGGCTCGGCATAGACCACGGCGGGGTTCTGCGCCAGAGCGGCGGAGCGTGCCAATTCCTCGCCGGGCGGCACAGCCAGCACATAGCCGCGCACGCCAAACTCGCTTTCCGCGCCGGCGTTGGCTCCGTCCAGCCCCTCGAGGCTGAACTCGGCGATCACCGTCATGCCGGTCTGCTCCAGCACGGCTGCGGCGCCCACGGCGTCCAGACGCACGCCAGCCAAGATCTGCCCCGGCACGAACTGCGCGGCGTCCTCACCGATGACGCTCTCGCCGGGCGTGGTCGTGGATGCCGCCACTAGGGGCAAACGCAGCGTATTGTCCGGCGGCGCGGCTTGCGCGTGTACGTCCCACGCGAAGGCGCTGCCGGCGAAGCTCAGCGCCAGCGCTACGAGCAGCGCAGCGTGCCAAAGCCGCGCCGGCACGCTCTGCGACCGGGGATCCTGTGGTTTTGAATGGCGATCCTGCCCTGCCATGAAAGTATCTCCGTCGCCGGCCTAGACCGGCCCCAACATCTCCGCATCCAACTGGGCATAGAAGCGCTGCATAAAGGCATGGCGCTCCCGCCCGATCTGCCGCGCCGTCTCGGTGTGCAGCGTGTCCAGCACCAGGCGCAGCTTGTAGACATATTCATGTACGGGTGTATATTCCGCGCCGTCAGGAATGGCAGCGGCGGCCTGCGCCTGTTCGCTGCTCTCGCGCCACAGGCGACTGCCGTGGCTGCCGGCATAGGCGAAGGCGCGCCCCACGCCGATGGCGCCGATGCTGTCCAGCTTATCCGCATCGTAGAGGCACTTGGCCTCCAGCGTTTGCGGCGCAATCGAGCGGTCGCGGAAACGGTGCGCCTCGATAGAGTGAACGACATTGGCGATTCGCTCGGTTCCCAGCCCGCGATCTGCCAACATCTGTGCGGCATAGCGCGCCGCGTCTAGGTGGTGTGCCCGGCGCTGCCCGGCTGCGCCCGCCTCGCCGAGTTCGTCGTGCGGCTCTGTGGGGGCAGCCGGCACGTCGTGCAGCAGCGCGGCCAGGCGCACTACGGTCACATCCGCGCCCTCGGCCTGGGCGATGTGTAGGGCCAGCCGCACGACGCGCTGCACATGGTCGAAATCATGCGCGGCGTCGCCCTGCGCGTAAAGCCGGCGCGCCTCCGCCTCGCTGACAAACCCATCGCCCGTAAATCCATCCTGCATCATTTCTCCATCCCATTCTGTAAGCCAATCCGTGAGGCCGCTAGCCGAAACAAAAAGAGCGAGTGCATCACTCGCCTCGCCCCTCCCACCTATCGCAGCCCAATTTCCCAATTTGCACCAGGCATCCGCCAGGAATGCCCCTGCCTAGCTGTTCTCTGCGTGCTCCGCGACCTCTGCGGTTTCTTGTAGTTTTTCTTGCTGTTGGCTGTTCTTCGCGTTCTTTGCGCCTTCGCGGTTCCTGCTTTTCCCCCCGCGCACCCAGATCACACCGCCGGGCAAGCTCACCAGATAGCCGACGAACTGTTGCAGCAGGCCCACGGCGAAGCCCAGCTCGGAGCTGGCGCCCATGAGCAGGAAGGTGGCGGCGAAGGCCCCCTGGCGCACGCCCAGCCCGCCCGGCGAAAGCGGGATCGCCAACGCCACAAAGACGATGATGGGGTTGATGGCGAAGACTTCCAGCAGCGAGATGCTGTCGGGCCGGATGGCGCGTGCGATCAGCCAGATGTTGACGCTGGTCAGCGCCACGATAGCGGCGCTGCCGGCGGCGGCCCACAGCAGGGCGGTATAGGAGCGACGATAGACGTTGAAGGCCTCGCCCATCTTGTGCCACACGGGCACAGTGCGCGCGGCCAGCGGTAAACGCGTCAGCAGGCGCTCCACCAGCGCCTTGAGGCGGCGGCTGAGCAGCGAGAAGAGCGCCACAAGCAGCCCCAGCGTGACGAGGCCGCTGCCCAGCGCGATCACGCGCACCGTCACCAACTGCTCGGGCGGAAAGGCCGTGCCGTCCGGCCTGCCGAAGAGGAGCATGGCGCCCGAGGCCAGCGCCGCGGCCGACATAAAGACGAGCAGGCCGATAAAGCGGTCGATGAGTACGCTGGCGGCGGCGTCGGCGGTGCGGTGCGTGTCGCTGGCGAGGCTGTAGCCGCGCATCACGTCGCCGCCCACCTGCGCGGGCAGGAAGTTGTTGAAGAACTCGGCCATCCACTGGTAGGCCATCAGCCGCGACAGCGGTACGCGGATGCCCGCCGCGCGCAGCAGCACGCCCCACTTCAGCCCGCTGATCGCCACCGCGGCCGTATAAAGTACGGCGCCCAGGGCCAGCAGCAGCTTGTCGGCGTTGACCACCTGCCGCCACAGCTCGCCGGGGTCCTCCAGTTGCGTGTACAGGAAATAGAGCAGGCCGAGGCCAATCGCCAGCTTGCCGAGGTTGAGCAGGGTTTGCTTGTTCATCAGAGTGAGAGCGGGCGCGGGGACAGGCGGGGGGGCTGTCGACACGCTTATGCGCCGGCGGAGGGCCGGCTCTTGTCGATCACGTCCAGGCCCACGTCCGCGCCGGCGCGCGAGGCCGCCGAGACGGCATAGGACGTTTTCTTGCTGCCGTTGGAATTGGCGGCCTGTTGCGCTTCGTGACGCACGCTGTGTACGTCCTGCTTCTGCGTCCAGGCCATATTCCAGATCACATGGCGGTCGCGCTTGATGGCGAAATCATACCAGCCCAGGACGCGGCTGTAACCCTCGATGATTGCCAGCAGGAAGAGCACCCACAGCAGCTTGATGACGCCCACTACCTCCTTGAAGGCCACGCGCAGCACGCGCTGATTCTGGATGCTGCTGACGGCGTAGCCGTATTTGTGCTTCAGGTACAGATGGCCCGCATGGTTGCGGCGGCGCTGGCGGATAAAGTCGGGGATGGTCGTCGGCCCGGTGTTGTAGACAATCGCGTCCGGCGCATAGCGCACCTGCATGCCGTACTTGACGACGAAAGCCTCGACAAAGGCCTCGTCCATCGCCACGTCCTCCGGGATGCGGTCGAAGACCTTACGGAAGGCGATCATCTCGCCCAGGCGCGGGATCTCCAGGCACAGCTCGTGCTCCATGCGCAGGCGCAGATGGCTGAGCAGGCCGATGATGTGGTCCGGCGTATCCACCGCGATCTTCTGCGCGCCGACCATGCCCACGGTCGGGTCGGCGAACATGCGCACCAGGTGTTCCACCGCGTACTCGTGCGGCAGCGTATCGCCGCTCTCCAGCACGCAGATATGCGTTTGCACCGCGGCCAGGAAGAGGTTGACGGCGCTGGTCTTGCCCTCGCGCCGCTCCTGTTCGATCAGCTTGACGCGCGCATCGCGTTGCATGAACTCGCGCACGATGGGCACGGTGCGGTCCGTACACGCGCTGGCGACCACGATGATCTCGGCGATCTCGATGTCGTGGAGGTGCTGGTCGAGCAAGGCTTCCAACAAATGGGCGATGTTACCCTCTTCGTTATAGGCCGTGACGCCGACGCTGCACGCGATTTTCTCGTCGTGGGAACTGACCATACGTTCTATATCCTCAAAAGACCAAAATTCACTCACGTGATGCGCTGCTCGAGCGGCGCCTAGCTGTTGCCCACCAGCTTGGCGACGGTCACGCCGTCGCCGCCTTCGTTGGCGTCGCCGGCGCGGAACTCGCCCACAGCCGGGTGATGGCGCAACATATCGCGCACGGCATCGCGCAGCGCGCCCGTGCCCTTGCCGTGGATGATGCGCACCCAGGGCAGCCGCGCCAAATAGGCGTTGTCCAGGTAGCGCTCTAACTTCTCCAGTCCCTCTTCCACGCGCTCGCCGCGCATGTCCAACTCCATGCCGGGGCTGTCGTGTACGGGGCGGGAGAGCACGCGCACCGGCGATGCCGGCTGTTCGTCGCGCACGGCCTTCTGGCGCAGTTCCAACCGCTTAAGGGGCAGCTTGAGGCGGAAGTTGCCGATCTGCACGTCGGCGTCCTGCGCCCGCTCGTTGAGGGCGAGGACTTCGCCGGACGCCTGTAAGTTCGCCACCCACACGCGGTCGCCCACTTCGATGGGGCCTGCCAGGCGCTGCGCCCGGTCGCCGGGCAGGATCACGTCGCGGTTGACTTCCTCGGCATCCTGTTGGCGCTGGGCCACTTCCTGCTCGGCGCGGGCCAAGAACTCCTCGTGCGCCGTCGCCCCGCCGAACTGCGTGGCGCGGGCGATCTGTCGCCGCGCCTGCTCGATCTCGCGGCGCGCCTCTTCCAGCTCGCGCTGCATCAACTCGCGCGTCTCGGCGATGACCGTGCGCC
>JBBSBO010000258.1:0-4916 GCA_038251215.1 Caldilineales bacterium | reverse complement strand
GGTTTCAGATACCTGGACATGGGTTATTCGGCGGCGCTGGCCTGGGTGTTGTTCTTGATCATCCTGGTGCTCACGGGGCTGATCTTCCGCTACGTGGGCGGCATGGTGCATTACGAAGACAATGACTAAGGCAACGGCTAGGGCAACCCCTATCCTGTGCGCCACAGCTTATGTTCATGCGGAGATGACCCAATGAATAGCGTCGGACAACTGGCCCCGCAATCTACAGGCTCGCGCTTGGCGGCGCGCTTGCGCAGCGGCGAATTCTGGTGGCGCGTTATGATCTGGTCGCTGCTGGTAGGCGGTTCCGTCATTATGATCATGCCTTTCCTCTGGCTGCTCAGCAGTTCGTTCAAGCCGGAGAATGACATCTTCATCTTCCCGCCGAAATGGATCCCCGATCCGTGGCGTCCGCAGAATTACGTGGATGCTTTGACCTATAAGCCGTTCAACCTCTACATTATGAACACGTTAATCATCGTCGGGTTGAACCTGATCGCGATCCTCTTCAGCGCCTCGCTGTGCGCCTATGGCTTTGCGCGCATCAAGTTCTGGGGGCGCGATTTCTGGTTCATCCTGGTGCTGTCGACCATGATGGTGCCCTATTTTGTGCTGATGGTGCCGCAGTTTGTCATCTTCAGCCGGCTGGGCTGGGTCGACACGTTTAGACCGTTGACGATACCGTTCTTCTTCGGCGGCGGCGCCTTCAATATTTTCCTGTTACGCCAGTTCTTTCGCACCTTGCCCGAAGAGTTAGCCGACGCCGCCCGCATTGACGGCTGCAGCGAGTTTCGCATCTATTGGAACATCATGTTGCCCCTTGCCAAGCCCGCCCTGGCTGCGGTGGCAATTTTCACCTTTTTGAATGGGTGGAATGATTTTATCGGGCCGCTGCTCTATATCAGTTCGCCGGAAAAGTTCACCGTGGCGATTGGCCTGGCTACCTTCCGCAGCGTCATGCGCACACGCTATGACCTGTTGATGGCGGCCTCGTCCGCCATGATCCTGCCGGTCGTGTTGCTCTTCTTCTTCGCACAGCGCTACTTTATCCAGGGCGTGGTGCTCAGCGGCCTGAAAGCCTAGCGCGCACACGGTATACTTACTGCGACGTTCTCCGCGCAGGGTGTCGGTTGGCGCGCCCTGGTAAATCGGAGCTTGATCTCCTCGACCTTCTCACGCGCCTCTTGGCGAATGGCTAGGGGCGTCCACAGTCTGCTGGAAAGGGTAGCCCGCGCAAGATGACTCACTCGGCGAGCGTGTTCGTGGACACGCATCACGGCAGCAAACCTTACGACCGCATGATCTTTGGCCAATTCTTGGAGCATTTCCACCGCCAGGTCTATGGCGGCGTGTTTGACCCCGGCTCGCCCCTGGCGGACGCGGACGGCTTTCGCACCGATGTGATCGAGGCGCTGCGCGAGCTGCGCGTGCCGGTGGTGCGCTGGCCCGGCGGCTGCTATGTCAGCGCCTACCATTGGGCCGACGGCGTGGGCGCCACGCGCCGGCCCGCCTATGACAAAGCCTGGCGCGTGGAGGACCCCAATACCTTCGGCACGGACGAGTTCGTCGCCTGGTGTCGCAAGATCGATGCCGAGCCGTACATCTGCACCAACGCCGGTACGGGTACGCCCGAGGAGATGAGCGACTGGGTGGAGTACTGTAATCTGCCCGACGCCGGCCATTGGGCCAAGGCGCGCCAGGCCAACGGCCACGCTCAGCCGCACGACGTGCGCTACTGGTCGATCGGCAACGAAAACTATGGCGACTGGGAAATGGGCGCCAAGACGGCGGAGGAGTGGGGGCGCTTTGTGGCCGAGTCGGCCAAGATGATGAAGCGCGTCGACCCGTCGATCCAGCTGCTAGCTGCGGCCTTAGCCGACGTCGACTGGACGCTCAATCTACTGCGCCAGGCAGGTAAGTACCTGGATATGGTTTCCATTCACGGCTACTATGACCGGCTCTCGCAGCAGGACTCCCCAAGCGATTACGCCACGTGCGTGGCGCGCGGCGGCCTGGTGGAAGAAGCCATCCGCCGCACAGAACAGATCATCGCACTGGCGGGCTTTGAGGGCAAGCTCGGCATCGCTTTCGACGAATGGAACCTGCGCGGCTGGCATCATCCCAACGGCAATTCGCCCGAGGCCATCGCCGCGCGTGACCGCAACGACATCAACGCCACCTACACCATGGCGGACGCCGTCTTTTCCGCCGGATTCCTCAACGCCTGCCTGCGCCATGCGGATAGCGTGCGCATGGCGAACATGGCCCCTATTGTGAACACGCGCGGGCCGCTGTATGTACACTCCGACGGCGTGGTGCGCCGCACGACTTTCCACGTCCTGGCGATGTACGCCAACCTGCTCGGCCCGCGCATCGGCGATGTCTTCGTCGACTGCGCGGACTTCACGCACGGCGGCAATTCGGCCCCGGCTGTAGACGCCATCGCCACGTGTGAGGAGAACGGGCAAGGCTGGCGTTTGGCCCTGGTCAATCGCTTGCCGGATGCCGAAATGGCCTGTCGCGTGCTTGTGGGTGGCGCGCCGCTGCAAGGCGTACAGAGCGCCGTTGTCTTGTCGGGCGACAGCACGGACGCTTACAACGATGTGGAACACCCGCAGCGCGTCGCCCCGCAGGAGATGGAACTGACATTTACGGACGGCGTAACGCACCTGCCCGCGCATTCGCTGACGATTTTTATGACTTCTTGATGGCTTCTTGACGGGTTGGCGCAAGGCCGCCGCCTCGCCTGGGGCAGCCGGCCGCGCGCCGACCAGGTCGCCGCACCGTTTGCGGCAAACTATCTGACCAAATCAACCTAACCAAACATCTCTCACAAGGATTGGTGAACCGTGACCCAATTGACTTCCCAACCCAAAGCCGCCGTCGCGCAATCCGCCCAGCGGCAATTGACGCCGGTATCCTTCACGCACGTAAAGCTGGACGACCCCTTCTGGGCGCCGCGCCAGGAGATCAACCGTACGCTCGCCATCCCGCATATGTACCAGATGCTGGTGGACACAGGCCGCATCGCCGCCTTCGACCTGGACTTCGAGCGCGACGTGCCGTCGGATGTCAGACTTATCTTCGGTGATTCGGACCCTGCCAAGTGGTTGGAGGCCGCCTCGTATTCACTCATCACCCACCCGGACGCCAAACTGGCGGCCCTGGTGGACGAAGTGGCCGACAAGATCATTTCCGCCCAACAGCCGGACGGTTATCTCAACACGCACTTCACCGCCATCCAGCCGGAGATGCGCTGGAAGAACCTGCGCGACTGGCACGAGATGTACTGCGCCGGTCATCTGATGGAGGCCGCGGTGGCGCACTACCAGGCGACGGGCGACCCTAAGCTGCTCAACGCGCTGGCACGCTACGCCGACCACATCGACAGCCTCTTCGGCTCGGAGCCGGGCAAGAAGCGCGGCTACGGCGGCCATCCCGAGATCGAGCTGGCGCTGGTGCGGCTCTACCACGCTACCGGTGAGCGCCGCTATCTGGAGCTGTGCAAGTACATGGTGGAGGAGCGCGGCCAGTCCAACCCGAACTATTATGATGTCGAGGCTGCCGCGCGCGGCGAAGATCCCGGCAAGTTCTGGGCGCGCACGTATGAGTATTGCCAGGCGCATGTACCGATCCGCGAGCAGGACAAGGTCGTGGGACACGCCGTGCGCGTGATGTACCTGATGTCCGGCGTGGCGGATTTGGCGCACGAATACAATGACCCGACGCTGCTGGAGACATGCGAGACGCAGTGGTCCAGCCTGGTGCATCAGCGCATGTACCTGACGGGCGGCATCGGCCCCTCGCGCCACAACGAGGGCTTCACCACGGACTACGACCTGCCCGACGAGACCGCCTATGCCGAGACGTGCGCCGCCATCGCGCTGATCATGTGGAATCACCGCCTCTTGCAGACGGCGGGCGACGGCAAGTTCGCCGATATCATCGAGCAAACGCTGTACAACGGCTTCATCAGCGGCATGGCGCTGGACGGCGAGCATTTCTTCTACGTCAACCCGCTGGCGAGTGCGGGCGAACATCACCGCACGCCGTGGTTCGCGTGCCCGTGCTGCCCGCCCAACCTGGGGCGCATCCTGGCGAGCCTGGGCAATTACCTCTATTCGACCAGCGAAGGCGGGCTGTGGGTACACTTGTACGCGCAGAACGAGGCGACCGTCACGCTCGACGGGCAGCCGGTGGACGTGCGCGTGAAGTCCGATTACCCGTGGGACGGGCGCATCGAACTGGCGTTGACGCCGCAGGCGGCGCAGGAGTTCACGCTGCACCTGCGCATCCCCGGCTGGTGCGAGCAGTGGAGCATTAAGGTCAACGGCAGGCCGCTGGAAGACGTGGGCGTCAAGCAGGGCTACATCGCCGTCAAGCGCACCTGGCAGGCGGGCGACACGATCTCGCTGGTGCTGGAGATGCCCGTGCAGGCGGTCTACGCGCATCCCGAGGTGCGCCAGTTGCAGGGCCGCCTGGCGCTGATGCGCGGGCCGGTGGTCTATTGCATGGAGGGCGTGGACAACGGCAACATCATCCTCGATCGCATGTGCCTCGACCCGGACGTGGCGCAGAAGCTGCAAGTCGAGGTTCGCCCCGAGCTGCTGGGCGGCATAACGGTGCTGCGCGGCCAGGCGAGCGTGATCGACGAGGAGGGCTGGGACCGCAACACCCTTTACCGCCGCGGCCAACCCTCGCCGCAGAGCGTGACCGAGTTCACCGCCATCCCCTACGCCGTGTGGGACAACCGCGCGCCGGGCGAGATGCGCGTGTGGTTCCGCACGTGCTAAAATAGGGTGTAGGGAATAGTTGATCAAACGCATGGCGCCGAGTCGCCCTGATGCCGGTTGGGGGGCGTTGGGGCGACTCGGCAATAAGCTGCCAAAACATAGCCGATTGACGCATCTTCACTC
>JBBSBO010000257.1:0-4923 GCA_038251215.1 Caldilineales bacterium | reverse complement strand
TTGCGCGGCCGGGCGTCCTTCCTCGTCCAGCAGATGCAGAAACACCTTCAGCGCTCCGGTCTCCACCAAGTTGGCGACATCCCACTGCAGGTGAACCGCCAGCGTTCCCCCGGCGGCTGCGCGCACTGGCGTCACAGCGAAACCGGTCAGCACGAGGCCATCTTCAAACGCTACGCCAAGCGGCGCAAGGGTGTCGGGGGGGCGCACGTACACCTCAACCGGCCAATGCTCGACCTGCGTCGCCGCCGCCTGCGTGAAGCGCTCCGCCAGCGCAGCCTGCGCCACGTCGTGGGCATCCCAGTTCGTCGCCGGCTGCTCCACAAACGCCGCCCAATACACGCCGTCCTCCACGAGAGATGCCACAATCGCCCGCGCCTCATCGCCGCCCTGCGCCACCGGCGGCAGCACAAGATGCCGGATTGGCCCGCGGTAATAGTACCAAAGCGTCGGGTCCGGGTAGTTCTGGATCAAACGCGCCTCGTCCGCCGGCACGCAAGCGGAAAGGTGATCGAGCATCTCGGCTAACTCCCGCCAGCCGCGCGTCTTGCTATAAGCCGGGTCGCCATAATAGCGCGCCAGCGACACCGCAGACCCGCCCAGCAGAACGGCGAGCAGCGCAACCGCGCCGAGTCGCAGCGCGATGGCCCGCCGGCGATGGCCCGTTTCGCCAGGCGGCGTTACCCAGAGAAGCGCCGCCGCGGCTAGGACAAAAAAGGGCGGCGCAGCCGCGGCCAGATAACGCTCGTCAAAGATCGGGCGTGACATAGCCCCAAGCCATGTAGCGAGGATCGGCACGCCGAGATACAAGATAAAGAAAAGCGACATCCTCGGCGGTCCGTCTGCGTGCCCCTCTCGCTCGCGGTCGCGCGCGTAGAATGTGATCGCCGCCACGCCCATCCCCGCCAGCGCCACGGCGACCACCGCCCACACCGCGCGCTGCCCCGCCGGCGTCGACTCGCCCACGCCAAACACGCTGAAGGCGCGCAGCAGCGCCTCGCCCAGCGCCGGCGAATCGCCATTGCCGCCATAGCCCAGCAGCAACTGCCGCGCCGTAAATAGCCACGGCGCATACAGGGCGACAAGCGCCGCTTGCAGGCCGATCCAGCGCATCCACAGCCCCGGGCGCACGCGCCGCACGACGACGACGGCCAACATGTACAGGTTCTGGGCAAGCAGGATGAAGACGGCGAAATAGTGCGTATGCAGCGCCAGCAGGCTCATCGCCACATAGGCCGTGCCGCGTGCAGCTCCTGGCCGTTGCAGCCACGCCAGCACCAACACGGAGCTTGCCAACGTCAACGCCAGGCTCATGCTGTACATGCGCGCGTCCTGGCTGTGCCAGATGGCATACGGGCTAATCGCCAGCAGCGCCGCGCTGAGTACGGCAACCTTGTTGGGCAAACCCGCACCGCGCGCCAATCGATAGATCAGGGCAATCGCCGCCAGCGAGAAGAACACGCCCATGTAGCGCAGGGCGAACTCGCTGTCGCCTGCCAGGCCAAGCCAAGCCTTCTGCACGAAATAGCTCGCCACAGGATGCGGCTCGCGCAGCGCCAGCGTATCCGCCACGATGCGGGCATAGGGCGACCGGCTGAAAAAGTAGCCGAACGCCTCGTCCCCGCGCAGTTCCTGGAAATCCAAACGCCACACGCGCAGGCCATAGCCGGCCAACAGCGTACACAGCAGCGCCGCCCGCGCGCGCCAACTCATCGGGTTACCCGCAACCAGGGTGCGCAACCGCGCGGCTGCGCCGCCGCCACAGGCGCACCGCCACTGCCAACAGCAGGACGATCACGCTGGCAGCGCTGATGGCGGAGCCGATGCGGATGCTGTTCGGCGCATACACCAACTCAAAGCGCACATCCCCCGCGGGCACAGCTACGCCCACGAAAGCCAGGTCGGCGCGCAGCGGCGTCAGCCAGGCCACGCCCGCCGGCGACAGCCCCTCGAATACACACCCATCCGCCCCTGGGCAGCTTGCGCGCTGCACCCGCCAGCCGGGCATCCAGTTCTCACTGACCACCAACAGCCCGCCGCCCGAGTCTTTGATGTCGACCAGGAGTCTTTCCGGCTGCAAGCGGGTCAGGCGCACGTCGCCGCCCCCGGCGAAGATAGCCGCACCGGCTTCAGCGTCCTGTGCACCGGTCTCCGGCGGCAGCAGCGCGGTCGCGTCCAGGTCGAAGCTGTGGTCCGCCAGGCTCGCCCATGCCTGCTCGTCGTCTGCAACCTGCACATGCGGCGCCAACCACGCGCGCGGGTTGGCCTGCGGCAGGCGGTGCAGATAGGTCGTGTCCTCGCGCTGCGGAAACTCGCCCAGCAGCGTACTGGGCGCGAATAGCTCCCGCCGCCACGTCAGGACATGCCCCACGCCCGTCAGCCGCCACATGCGGTCGAGCGGAAACTGGTCAAAGAGCGCAGCATAGCGCGCCAGCCGCAAGGGGCTGCTGCCCCACACATCCTCGACGCCGCTGCGCATGCCGTAGTCTTCCGTCACGCGGAACTCATTGTAGGCGCGCCCCGACAAGCCATTGGCCGCGCCCGCGCTCTCGGCGACAGCAGCCTGTAGCGCCACCGCCGCCGGGCGCAGCGCCGCCTTCGCCTCCGGTCCGCCTGCATCCAGGTTCGTGGCGAAGTTAGCGACGAACAAGTTCAGCGCTGCAAGGCCGCACAGGAGCCACGCCCGCCGCGTACTCCAGCCGTCCAGCCAAATCGCCAACGCCAGCGTCATGGCGAGGACAAGCGTAGCGAACGCGATCCACAAATAGTGCGCGTTGCTCACCGCGCTGCGCCCCGGCAGCTGCCACAGCAGACCGAACGCATAGACGCCGGCTGTGATCGCCGCGCCGTAGACCAACGCATAGCGACGGCGGAAAAGACGGGTCAGTACGGGCAGGGCCGCGAGGCCGTAGCCCGCCAGCACGCTCAGCCCCAACGCTGCCACGTACGCCGCTCGCTCCTGCCCGCGGAACATGTCCCAGCCCGGGGCAAGCCGATAGAGCAGCGGGAACAGGAAGGCGTTGTCGCCATAGGCCGCCAGCAAGCCTAGCAGCGCCGTCAGCCCAAAGAAGGCGCGCCCGCAGCGCGCCGGCTCCGCCAAATTGCCCGCCTCAAGTGGACCGTCCCGCCCGCTACACACACGGCCGGAGACCGTGCCCAGCGCAGCCAGCCCAATCCCCACTACGCCAATATATAGCGGCGAAAAGTGCGTGAGCACGCCGGGCAGCATCAGATTCCACGTATCCTGCCGCGCAAAACCGCCGCTGACATAGGCATAGTCCACCGCCGCGCGCACGCTCAGGCGAGCGAACTCCAGGCTGGGCAGCAGTTGCGCCGCGACCAGGCCGCCCGCCAGGGCGACAAAGGCCGCCGCGCCCAGCAGCCGCGCCCGACCGAGATGCCTGTTCGTCTGCACCGCATTCGCGCCCCGCGCGTCGAGCCAACTTCCCAGCCACAGCGTCGCCATCCAGCCCGTCGTTGCGTAAGCCACATACAGAAATGTCTGCGCGTGACCGCCCATGAACGACGTCGCCAACACCAACGCCGCGCCGATCCAATCGCGCCATTGGCGCGGGCGCTGCCAGGCGCGCAAGAGCAGCCACAACAAGAGCGGCAGCCAGATCGCCGTGCGCAAGACCGCCAGTTGCAGCGGTGCATAGCCGGTCAGATAGCCCGAAAGCATGAAGCAGATCGCCGCCGCCAACGCGCCCCAGAAGTCACGCGTCAATTCTCGTACAAGCAGGAAAACGAAAAAACCTGCCGCCGCCACCTGGATAACGGCCTCCACTTGCAAAAAGTAGAGCCGGGCCGCGGCGCCGTCGAAAGGTAAAGTCAGCAGCAAGAGCGCATTGCTGACCGGGTAGAGCACAGCCGCTTGGATGTCGGCCCAGAAAGGATGGCCGGCATACGTATAGGGGTTCCACAGCGGCGCGTGCAGGCCTGCCAGGGAGTTCCGCTGGAAGAGCGAAAAGGGCAGGAAATGGTCGGTAAAGTCACCGGCGGGAAACGTGCGCACGCCGAGCAGAAGCGGCGCGTAGAAGAGGGCGCAGAGCAAGGCTAGAGCCAGCGCCGCCCCTGCGCCGCCCTGCCGACGCAACCGGGGCCGCCGGCCGATCACCGGCCCCGCGCCAGGCTTTGGATGCGTCCGTTCAGCCACAGTCGCCTACTGCACCGTCAACCGACCGAGATTCACGTAGTCGCTGCCGTCGGGCGCGCGCAGACGTTCGGCGTTTGCCATCTCCGGGTTATACAGCCCGGCGATCACCTGATACTCGCCCGCCGGCAGATCCGGTGGCAGCAACAACCCGGCGCGCTCCACCAGGTCCTCCTCCGCCGGCAGATCGGAGAAGAGAGTATAGCCGTCATCCGGCGCCGTATCCAACAGCGCCACGGGGAAGCCGTCGACGGTCAGGAGCTGCACAAACCAGCGCAAACCGAACTCGCTGGGCGCGGCCAGGCGATAGCCGATCTCGACCGGCAGCGCGCCGCCAAGCGACGTCGTAGTTGCGGGCGTACGCACGCTGTTCACCATCACTTCGGCCGTTTGCGCGCCCACCAAAGGCACTCCCACGCGGGTCGCCTCAACGCCTGCCAACTGCGCCGGCGTCGCATAGGCCAAGAGGCGAAAATCGCCGTACCACGTGTCCGAGGCCTTGTACGCGTTATCCGCCAGCCAGCGCTCCAGGGTATTTTCCGGGTCGTTGGGCGGCAGCCCGCCCGTCACAAACCAGACCAGGTTATGCTCGGCCAAAGTGCGTGCCATCACCGCTTGCGCCTCCGGATGCTCCATCGCATCAGGCGCATAGCCCAAGATCGGCGGCGCGTCCGCACATTCGCCGCCGAGCCAGTTCATGGGGATTTGATAAGCGTAAGGCGCTACGGTCACCACGACATCGCCCGGTGCCGCCGCCTCGCAGATATGCGAGA
>JBBSBO010000256.1:0-4928 GCA_038251215.1 Caldilineales bacterium | reverse complement strand
GGTACCAGCTGTTGCCGGCGGCTTGCGGGGCCAAAAAGGCGACGTGCGGCTCGTCCAGCTCCGCGGCCAGCGTCAAAATATCGTGGGCGGTTGCGCCGCGCCCGTGCAGCAAGATCACCGCCGCCCGCGCCTCGGCGAGCGGCGCCCCGGCGCGATAGAGGGCTTCTCCCAGGTGGATTTCCTGTGCGGCGCGCATGGCGTTCTCTTTCTACTTCTGTCTTCCCAGCTGTTTCCCCAATTCCTTGCAGGCGATTGGCTTGTCTCGCTGCAATATGACCGATCCGCACGGGCGCGCCTGTAAGCGTTCGCTCTATTGTCCGTTACGGCCCGAATTCCTCCAGGTAGGCGCTGAAGGCGTGCATCAGGCCGGTGGGCTTGCCGTCGCGCGTGAAGAGGTCGCCGGCGGGGTAGAGGTCATAGCCGGCGCTGAACCACACCCAGCGCTGCACCAGCCGGTGATCGTCGGCGGCATAGCCCAGCGCCGGGTCGCGCAGGCTGCTAAACAGGTCGAAGCTGCCCAGCAGGAAGGCGCGCACGCGCGGCTCGTCAAAGCCGTAGCTCGCCGGCATAAGGATACCGTACTCCGTCACCCACAGCGGCTTCTCCTGTTGCCCGTGCGCCGCCATCCAGGCGCGCAGGGCGCGGACCTGCCCTTCCACCAAGCGCAGGTCATCGTGGTCGCCGATGCCCCAGGCCATGCCGGACACGCCGGTTGCGCGCTCGTCCAGGCCGGTGGGCATGTCCACGCCCCAGTCGCCGGCTTTCTCTTGCAAGACAAAGGCGTGCATCGTCCACACATCCACCGGCATCTCGGCGCCATAGGCCGCGCGATAGGCCGCCCACGCGCGGTCGAGATAAGCCAGGCGCAGCGGCGTGATCTGGCTCAGCCCGCCGATGGCGACGCGCGCCGTCGGGTCAGCCTGCTTGATGGCGTTGTAGGCGGCATGATAGGCGCGGGCATAGGCTGCGGGCGAGGCGTCGTCTTGCCAGCGCACATCCGGCTCATTGCCGATCAGCCAACTTTGGCCGGGCCGGGCGCGCGCCGCGGCGGCGATCCACTCCGCGGGCGGCTCCAATTCACCTTGCGGCGTGCGCACCATCGGCGCGAACGCCATGCCCACGGCGGCATCGCGCGGCACAACAAACTTGGGCGTCGAGTCCGGCGCGCCGCTGATCCAGGCCGTCTCCGTGATCCAGGCTGTCTCGGTGAAACCGACCGACCAGTTCAAATACCAGCCCGGCCGCGGCGAGGTCCAGTCATAGATCAGCGGACTTTGTCCGTCGGGCACGCCCACGCCGGCGCGGCTGCGCAGCGCGCCCGGCAGGGCGAGGGGCGGCACGGGCGCTTGTGTGGCGTCCGCCTGTGGCGCGTCCGCGGCGAGCGGCGGCGCCATCGTCTCGGCGGCGGGGGCAAACTCGCCGGGTTGGGCGAGGGCGGTGGGCACGAGCGGCTCTTGGCGCGGTGCAGGCGTGGGCGGCTGTACGGTCCACGTACACCCCGCCGCCGACCACGCCAGGCAGCAACCGAGCAAGATCGCCCACTTGAGCGCAAGGAAGCGGCGCGCAAGGATTTTGAGTGAGCGCGAGCGATGGGGAGCAAGGGCAGACGGCATGGGCGTGTCCTGTTTACGGTCGCAGCGGTGCAAGGCGGAAGACGGAAGGCGCCGGTTTCTTGTACCAGATCGGCGGGCGGATTGGCAAAGACGCGCAGGAAGGGTGACGCATGACGCATGACGCATGAAGGGTGATGCGTCATGCGTCATGCGGGCGCAACCCGTCGGCGGTGATTTAGGAAGTAGGTGTGCGCCCGCCTTTTCTGGTACACTAGGCGTACTGTCCGGCCCGTTGCGCAACTTCCGCACGCGGGTCCTACGCGGGCGATGGACCGCGTTCATCATTGTCGCACGGCAAGGAAATCGTCATATGCCCGATTCATCTGTTCCCTCCGGCGCCTCGGGGGCCGGCTCTCCCGGCGCCAAGACCGACCTTTTCCCGTTTGACCGGTCGGGGCTGCTCACCCGCTGGCCCGTTCCCGAAGATGTCGTCATCATCACCAGCGCCGTCGTGGTGGGGGCGGGGACCGGGCTGGGCGCGGTCGGCTTTATCTGGCTGCTGGAACAAATTCGCACGTTGACAACATGGACGCAAGCCACGCTGGGCCAGATCGCCGGCACGTTGATCGCCATGGGGCTGGCGGGTCTGATCGTAGGCTATTTGATCGACCGCTATGCCCGCGAGGCCAAGGGCCACGGCGTGCCCGAAGTGATGGAGGCCGTCGCCATACGCGGCGGGCGCATCCGCGCCATCGTCGCCGCGATCAAGGTGCTGGCCTCGTCGATTACAATCGGCACCGGCGGCTCGGCAGGCCGTGAAGGGCCGATCGTGCAGGTCGGGGCGGCGCTCGGCTCTACATTGGGCCAACGGCTGCGCTTCTCCGACGAGCGTGTGCGCACGCTGGTGGCGTGCGGCGCGGCGGCGGGTATCGCCTCCACCTTCAACGCCCCCATCGCCGGCTCGCTCTTTGCCATGGAAGTGATCCTGGACAGCTTCACCGTGCGCTATTTTGGCGCGGTCGTGATCAGCGCCATCTCCGCCAGCATCGTCAGCCGTTCCCTGCTGGGCAATGCGCCCGCCTTTCAAGTGCCGGCCTATCCCCTCAACCATGTGGGCGAAGTGCCGATCTATATCGTCCTGGGCGTGTTGGCCGCGCTGGTCGCTGTGACCTTCATCCGCGCCCTCTACTTTGCCGAAGACAAGTTCGACCACTGGCGCGTGCCGCTGTATGTGCGCACCGCCGTGGGCATGTTGCTGACGGGCGTCGTCGGCCTGCTCCTGCCGGACCGCGGCATCCTGGGGCCGGGGCTGGGGGCCATCGGCGAGACGATGGCGATGAACATCGACGTCTCGCTGGGCTTTATGGCGACCATGCTGATCGGCAAGCTGATCGCCACGACCTTTACGCTGGGCGCGGGCAACTCCGGCGGCGTCTTTGCGCCCAGCTTGTACATGGGCGCGACCATGGGCGGCATGGTGGGCGTGGTGGCACATGCTCTGTGGCCCGCCATGGCGCCCAACCCCGGCGCCTACGCCATTGTGGGCATGGCGGCGACCTTCGCGGCCGCGGCGCGCGCGCCCATCACCGCCGTGCTGATCGTCTTTGAGATGTCCAACGACTATAAGCTGATCATCCCGCTGATGATGGCGACCGTGCTGGCGACCCTCTTGGCCGAACATCTGCACAAGGAGTCCATCTACACGCTCAAGCTCAAGCTGAAGGGCATCACCTTGCAGCGCGGGCGTGATGTGGACGTGCTGCAGGCCGTCACTGTGGGCGAGGTCATCTCGCGCGATTTCGACAGCGTCAACACCGACGCTACGCTCGAGCAACTCTCCGACCGCTTTACGCAGACCCATCGCCACGGCTTCCCCATCCTCGACGCCGAGGGCAAGCTGTGCGGCGTGGTGACGATCTCGGACCTGGACCGCGCCGTCAGCGACCAACTGCCCGACAGCGCCACGGCGCTCGACATCGGCATCCCGCGCAAAGAACTGCTCGTCGCCACGCCCAACGAAAGCGTAGGCGTCGCCCTGGCGCGCATGGGCACGCGCGGCCTCGGTCGCCTGCCCGTGGTGGCGGACGATGACCCCAACCAACTCTTGGGGCTGATCCGTCGCGCCGACATCATTCGAGCCTATGACATTGCCCTCTCGCGGCGCGCCGACCTGCAATACCGCGCCAAGCGCATGTCGCTGCGCAACCTGGACGGCACCGTCTTTTCGGAGATCGAGCTGGAACCCGGCGACAAGGCCGTGGGCAAACGGCTGGCGGAGATCTCGCCCGACTTCCCCGAGAAGTGCATCCTCGTCTCGGTGCGTCGCCGCGGGCGCATGCTCATCCCGCACGGCGATACCGTCTTTATGCCCGGCGACCAAGTGACCGTGTTCGTCAATTCGGCTGACCTCGAAACCATCCGCGGCTGTCTGCGCGGCGACCTCGTCCAGCCGCCAGAGCCTTAAGAGTCACAAGGGAGCCGCGCCGCATGTCCCCGCCCGCCTTCATCACAGCCCTGAGCGAAGCCCTGGGCCGCGCCCAGGCTTCCCGCCAAACTTCCGCCGACGGACAGGACTTCCTGTCGCGCCGCCCCGACCGCGCTGAGGACCTGGAAAGCGCCATCCGCATCTTCTTTGAGTTCCTCTACGGCTATGAATCGCTGGAGATCGACCGCCCGTGCGTCACCGTTTTCGGCTCCGCCCGCTTCGCAGCCGACCACCCCTATGCGCGCATGGCCTACGCGCTGGGCGGTGAGTTGGCACGCGCCGGCTATGCCGTTATGACCGGCGGTGGCCCCGGCATCATGCAGGCGGCTAACCGGGGGGCCTATGATGCGGGCGGCCTCAGCATCGGCTGCAGCGTCAAGCTGGACTTCGAGCCGGGGCCAAACCCCTACATAAACCACTCCGTCGAGTTCGACCACTTCTTTGTGCGCAAGGCCATGATGGTCAAATACTCCTGCGCCTTTGTCGTACTGCCGGGCGGTTTCGGCACGCTCGACGAAGTGTTCGAGACGTTGACCCTGATCCAAACGCGCAAGATTCAAGACTTCCCCGTCATTGCCCTGGGCCGCGCCTTTTGGTGCAAGCTGCAAGACTTCCTCGAGCAATCGCTCATCCCCGAAGGCGCCATTAGCCTGGACGAGATGGATCTTTTCAGCGTCACGGACTCCGTGCCGGAGGCGCTCGCCATCATCCGCGCGCACTGTCCGCTGCCGGATCCCGCCGCATAACGCCTACCCCCCGCCCATTCCCTCGCGCGAGTCATGCAAGTTAAGAAATGACGACGGTAGTAACGAAGCATGACCAATCTATTCTCTTAACACTCATCACCCGCGCGAAGATCTTACGCGCAATAACGCGACACCCCGCAGTAT
>JBBSBO010000255.1:0-4933 GCA_038251215.1 Caldilineales bacterium | reverse complement strand
GAGTTGGACGCCTGCCGTCCCTTCATGGCGCGCGAGATCGCGCGGCTGCCCCACGTGCAAGTCGTACTCTGCCTGGGCCGCATCGCCTTCGAGCATTATCTGCGCTTCCTGCGCGAGGCGGGACATGACACGCCGCGCCTGGCTTTTGCCCACGGCGCGCACTACAACCTGGGTAGTGGCTTGCCGGCGCTGCTCTGCTCCTATCACCCCAGCCTGCAAAATACCAACACGGGCCGCCTGACGCCCGCCATGCTGGACGACGTGCTGGCGCAGGCGCGGGCGCTCCTGCGTACGTAGGGGCGACAAAAAGGATTTAGGCTGTTTGCAGTTGAACTGTCCCCGTTTTGAAATCCACCCCGCGTAAACGCGCCTTGTGCTCTTCTCGTGGAACCGTTACACTCCGCAAGCTGCACCGCTGGTCAAACCGCACAGTGACAAACTGTAGAGTAGTCTCTACACAGGCTCCCCTATTGCGCACACAAGGAGAAACACATGACAAAATATCTCGCCAAGGCGTCTTATACCCAGTCAGGTTTACAAGGGCTGCTCAAGGATGGCGGATCCAAACGACGGGCAGTGATCGAACGCATGGCCGTTTCGTTGGGCGGACAGCTCGAGGCGTTTTACTATGCCTTTGGGGAAACGGATGTATACGCCATCGTGGATATGCCGGATAATGTGAGCGTTGCCGCCATGTCATTGATGATTACCGCCGCCGGCGGCGCCAATGTCAGCATAACCGTGCTGCTCACACCGGAAGAGATAGACGCCGTTGCCAAAAAGACGGCGACCTACACCGCGCCCGGACAATAGCCCCCTATAAATAGGATTGATTGACCAATCGGTGCAACAAAACGGCGTCAGCCGCTCGCAGAGCAACTGACGCCGTTTTCGGTTCATTCACACTTCAAACTTCACACTTCAAGCCCCCGCCGCGCGACCGCGACGCTGCCGCCCAGGGCCAACAGAACCATGCCCGCCACAGCCAAGAATAAGAACGGAGACGTGCTGCCGCCCGTATCCGGCAGCAGCGGCGGCGCGGCGGAGAATTCCGCCATGACGATGTTGTCGCCTATCTTGACAGGCGCATCCACGCCGGGGAACTCATACACGCCCACCGCGCCCTTGTCCTCGTGCAGCATGGCCCACAACAGCGGCGTGACGGCCGTTTCGTCCACCTCGACCGGTATGTCGGTATTCTTGCCCTCAGCCAGCGGCGCATAGCCGATCACGGGGCCGGGCTTGCCGTCGGCCTCGGCATGAATGACGATCCAGCCCGGGCCTGGGCTGGTGGCGCTGGCGATGGTGGCGACCCCGCCGACGATGCCCTTGTCGGTGACCTGCACATCCGGCGTAATGGTCGTCTGGGCCATGGCGACGGCCCCGAATGCGAACAGCAACACGATGGCAACGGCGAAGCCGGCAGCGGCGAAACTGAAGAAGCGGCGTACTCTCATAGCGTCCTCCTTAGAAGTGACAAACTCTCTGTT
Source organism: Caldilineales bacterium (assembly GCA_038251215.1). GTDB lineage: Bacteria > Chloroflexota > Anaerolineae > Caldilineales > Caldilineaceae > JASGTU01. The sequence goes on along the minus strand of JBBSBO010000255.1, from coordinate 3,443 downwards.
TGATGTACCTTGTTTGATGTACCCTGTGTGAAGTACATCTGTGCGAAATACTCAGTGCGCCGGATGCCCGCCCGGCGCCCATAGGCTCGCGCCGGCGGCAGGCAGCGCTTCAACGCAGCAAGCATGTCCTAAGAAGGGCCGATTCGTCAAATCGCACTTTGGCGCGTGGGCAGGTCGGTAGGCAATTGATTCGTCGTTACGCCGCCGGGGCCACGGCGCGCCGCTTGATCTGCAACGCCTGGCGGAAGGAGACCAGCTGGCGGCTCTCTTCATCCCACAGCGACAGCGGCAGCGTCTCGAGGCTGCTGCGCAAGGTGAGCTGCGACACACGCTGCAAGACCGGGTTCTGCTCGTGGCATTCCTGCAAGTTATAGTTGGGGATGCGCGGGCTGAGGTGATGGATGTGATGGAAGCCGATGTTGCCCGTGAACCACTGCAAGACGCGCGGCAGCTTATAGTAGGAGCTGCCCGCCATCGCCGCCAGCGTATAGTCCCACTGCGGCGTGTGCTCCCAATAGGTGCGCTCGAACTGGTGCTGCACATAGAAGAGCCACGTGCCCACGCTGGCCGCGATGATGATGATGGGCAACATGATCATCAGGACGGCGCCGAAGCCGATCAGCAGGCTAAACACAATCATAGCCGCCAGGATCGCCAGGTCCGTCAGCCACACCGAGGATTTCTCGCCGTTCTTCCACTCGGCGGCCCCGCGCGGAAAGCGGTGCAGCACGATAAAGAGCACCGCGGGCGCAATGCCGAATAAGAAGGCGGGGTGGCGGAAGATGCGATAGCTCATGCGCTTCCACCAGGACGCTGCATAGTACTCGTCCACGGTCATCGTCCACACATCGCCTACGCCGCGCTCTTCCAGCTCGGCGTGGTGCGCGTGATGGATGGCGTGCGACTTGCGCCAGTAGGTATAGGGCACCAACGTCACCACGCCGCAGATCGCGCCCAGCCGATTGTTGGCGCGCCGCGACTTGAAGAACGAGCCGTGTCCGCAGTCGTGCTGGATGATAAAGATGCGCACGACAAAGCCCGCGGCGGGCACAGCCAATAGCAGCGTCAGCCAGTAACCCACTTGCAAGCTGAAGACCATCAACACGCAGGTGACAATCAGCCCGCCGAAGGAGTTGATTACCTGCCAAATTCCCTTGCGCAGGTCCGGTCGCTGATACTGCGCAACGAGCGCCTGCCATCCCGTGTATTCGCCTGCCGTCTTTTGGGTATCTACCGTCATAGACTCTCTGGCCCTTTCCTAGGCTGCTGCTCGCTCCGTCGTGACACGCCCGCCCGCGGGATAGGACGCCATGCCGCGGCCCGCCTGATGCATCCGTCAGTCAGGTTGCCGCCACCGCACGTGTTCCGTTACCCTGTGGGCATGTCTCTAGCGAGAGATGGCAGCATACCACATCTGCATGGTTTGGGCAAACCTTGTGCAAGCCAACCGCAAAGAACGCAAAGAACAGCAATTCACCACAGAGGCGTACAGAGGGATACAAGGGATACAGAGGTCCCCTAAAATCGGCAAACGCCTGGTTTGAATTGAGATCCGTGAAAATCCGCTAAATCCGTGTAATCCGCGTTCTATTCCTGTGCGGTCTAAATCTCGGCTTCCTGCGCCAGGCGCTCGGCGTCGAGGATGACAATGCGGTGGCGGTCGAACTCGATGATGCCATCCGCCGCCAGGCCGCGCAGGGCGCGGCCCACGACCTCGCGCACGGTGCCCAGGCGGCTCGCCATTTCCTCCTGCGTCAGGAGGCGGGGCATCTCGGCGCGCGCCCCATCGCGCGCATCCTCGCGCAACGAGGCGCGCGCCTGCGTCAGCACAAGATGCGCCAGGCGGCTGCGCACGTTGCGCATTGAGAGGTCTTGCACCAGGTCCAGCAGATAGCGCGCCCGCCGGGCCAGGCTCTCAATCAGCGCCCAGGCCAACTCCGGGCAGCGCTCCGCCAAGGCGTGCAAATCCGCGCGCGCGACGCGCCAAACGGCGGCATCGGTGTGGGCGACGGCGGCGGCGGGGTTGAGGCCGCCGTCCAGCGCGGCCACGTCGTTGAAGGTGTCGCCCCGGTGCAGCAGATGCAGGATGTGCTCGCGCCCGTCTTTGGTGACACGCGTGACCTTGACCACCCCGCTTTCCAGCAGGAAGAGGCCGGCGACAGGATCGCCTTCGTCGAAGATCAGTTCGCCGGCGCCATAGTTCCGGCGCGTGGCAACGGCAGCCAGCGCCTCCACGATCTCCGGGCGCAGGTGTTCCAGCCAGGGAACGGCAGCCCAAAGGGCAAGGATTTCGGCGGGGACGCCGCCGCTAAGTGTAGAGGGAGAGGCGCCGCTGGGCTTCATAGTTCGACACGCCTGTTCAAATCGCGCGGATTCCGCGGATGGTTGGCTGCAAGATGCCGCCATTATACACCACCGGGCCGCGCGCCGCAGGCGCATTTCAAAATAGGGACAAAACAACTACAAACCGCAAAGGCGCAAAGGACGCAAAGAAAAAACAGCAAGAACAGCAAAAGCCCACACCCCAGGGTGTTAACGCCTGAGCCGCGCTCCTAAGCCCATCATGTCCATAACTACTCGCGTTTTCCGTTCTCGCTTTTAGCTGTTCTGCTGTTGGCTTTTCCTTTGCGCTCTTTGCGCCTTTGCGGTTTGCTTGCTTTTGTCACGCGCCCGCCGGCTTGATGCGCGGCCAGGCATGGAGGCCAAAGGCGATGACCGCCAGCGCTTCCGCCGTGCGCCCCGCCCAGGCCAGGCGCCACAGCCACGGGTCGAGCACTACCAGCCAGATGCCCAGGTTGAGCAGCACATACGCCAGCCAGGCCAGGCGCACGTTGCCGCGTTCGCTGCGGAAGCGGGGCAAGATCCAAAAGGCCACACCCAAGGCGAGTTGCAACGTCCAGCCGGCCAAGAGGCATTCGATGTGCGCGGGCAGTAGCGCCCACAGCGCCGGATGCAGGGGCACGCCTTTGTTGAGCAGCATGAGCATGCCCAGCGTCAGCCCCAGCGCCAAATAGGCCAGCGCGCTGCGCACATACCAGATGCTCAGGGGCGGCATACCGGCACTCCTTTCAGCGCTCCTTGATGCGCGGCCAGGTGTTGGCGATAAAGGCCAGCCCGCCCAGCCATTGCAACACAGCCGACGCCGCCAGCGCCCAGCCCCACGCCGCCTGCGGCTGCATGGCGTGCAGCGGCTCCGCCACCACGCGCAGCAGCAGCCCCACGTTCAGCAGCCAATAGACCGACCAAGCCAGGGCTTCGTTGCCGCGCGGCTTTTCGCGCGTGTACTTGGGGAACTTCCAGTAGCCCACGCCGATGATCAACTGCAAGACCCAGCCCACCATGAACAGGTGAAAGTAGACCGGCGTGAGGCCGGCGAAGAACGCCAACACGGACGGCAAGCTGACCAGGCTGCGCGCCGCGGCCATAGCCCAGGCCGTCGCCAG
>JBBSBO010000254.1:0-4947 GCA_038251215.1 Caldilineales bacterium | reverse complement strand
GGTCTTCGGAGAGGACCTCGCGCAGCTTCCAAATCACGAAGCCAAGGCCGACCAGGCCGAGGACGAGGGTGAAATAAATCGATGCAGATCCTGCTAACAAAGTTATGCCTCCTTTTGAGTACGGTGCTGCGACTGTTTCAGTACTGCGGTTTGATAACTGTCATGCACATGCTTGATGGTATACCTTGATGCAATAACCTGATGCGAAAAACCTGGCGCAATGAACGTGATGTAAAAACCGTGATGCAAAAACCGTGATGCAAAAACCGTGATGCAAAAAACAGTGAACAACCCGAATGGGTTTCGCAGGTTAAAGTTCGGCATTGAACTGTGCGGCGGGCGGATGCAAGCGGCTCCGGCTTGGGCCAAAGCGGCCGGCAGAGGACGGGACCCCAGTCACGCGACCCGTCCGCGCAGGCGGCGCAGCGAGCGTTGATGCGCCGGATCAGAAACTTTTCAAAAAGAAGCCTCCGCCGAAAAAGCGTCAGGGCAGAGGCGTTAAGACTCACATGCGCTGGTCACGCCGCGTACCGTCGTCCGACTGGGGAGGGGGTAAACGACCGGCAGGTTGGCGGCAAAGCAAGCATGGCGCTGCGCCGTTGCATGATGTCATTACACCATGAGTATAATGGCAATGGACGCGCCTGTCTTTGTGCAGGCGCTCACCTTCAATTGTAATTTGAATCACAATCCCAAGTCAAATTCCGGGCATGCGCCCCAAAATAGAACACAGAAACGCAAGGCGGACGCTTGCCCGGCCCGCTGCGCGATGCTACAATGCGGCACGGTTCACAGGCTATCCAGTTAGGGAGGTACAGGATGAGTGCAGCGCAACGCACAATTTATATGGACTATTCGGCCACAACGCCGGTGCGCGCCGAGGTTTTGGAGGCCATGCAGCCCTATTTCGCCGAGTTCTATGGCAACCCGTCGAGCATTCACGGCGTGGGGCGCAAGGCGGGCGCGGCGCTGGCGGAGGCGCGGCGCACGATCGCCGAGCTGATCGGGGCGCGGCCGCGCGAGATTGTCTTCACCGGCTGTGGCACGGAAAGCGACAACGCCGCGCTGCGCGGCATGGCGCTCTCGCGCCGCGAGGCGACCGGCGCCGCTCGCCTGATCACGCTGCCCATCGAGCACAAGGCCGTACTCAAAACGGCGGAGGACCTGCGCGATCATTTCGGCTTTGACCTGACGCTCGTACCGGTGGACGGCGCGGGGCGCGTGTCTGTGGATGACATCGCCGCGGCGCTGGGCGACGGCAAGGACGTGGCGGCGGTGAGCGTGATGCTCGCCAACAACGAGGTAGGCACGATCCAGCCGGTCGCCGAGATCGGCGCGCTGTGCCGCGACTTGGGCGTACCTTTTCACACGGACGCGGTGCAGGCCGCGGGCAAGCTCCCGCTGCGCGTGGACGACCTGCACGTGGACGCGCTCAGCGCCAGCGGGCACAAGTTCTATGCGCCCAAGGGTGTGGGCTTTCTGTATCTGCGCGGCAGCGCGCCCTATTTGCCCTATATGACCGGCGGCAGCCACGAGGGCGGTCATCGGGCGGGCACGGAAAACGTGCCGCTGATCGTTGGCATGGCCAAGGCGCTGGAACTGGCGGAGGCGGAACGCGAAAGCGAGCAGGCGCGGTTGCGCGTGCTGCGCGACCAGTTGATTGGCGGCATCCTGGAGAGCATCGAGGGCGCGCGGTTGACGGGCGAGCGCGCGCATCGCCTGGACAACCACGCCAGCTTTGCCATCCCCGGCGTGGAGGCGGAGGCCATGCTGATCGCGCTGGATATGGCGGGCGTGGCGGCCAGCAGCGGCAGCGCCTGTGCCAGCGGCTCACAGCGTCCCAGCCATGTGCTGGAGGCGATGGGCGTACCCTATGCGGCGGCGCGCGGCGCGCTGCGCCTAAGCCTGGGGCGGAGCAATACGCCGGCGGATGTAGATTTCGTGCTGGAGCGGCTGCCGCAGATCGTGGCGCAGGTGAAGGCTTCTGAGACTGTGTGGGGTTAGCCGGCGGCGGGGTCTTGGTTGGCGGAGTCTGCGCCGGCAGCGTTCTGCTCGATCTCGGCGCGCCAGGCCGCGGCGATCAGGGCGAAGATGTCGGTCTCGGTGACGATGCCCACGACGTGGTTTTGTTTGGGGAAGTCGGTGTGGGGTTCGACCACGGGCACACCGCCGATCTTGTTTTCGGAGAGGATCGCGGCCAGCTCGCCGACGGTGGCATGGAGCGTCACCGTGATCACGTCCGGCGTCATAATGTCGGCGACGGTCAGCCACTCGGCCTCGACGCTGGGGTCGTAGTTGCTGAGGGCGCTGCCTGCGCTTTCCGCCTCGCGCACGTCGCTGTCGGTGATGATGCCGATCAGGCAGCCGTGTTCATCCACGACCGGCAGCCGGCGCACGTCGAAGTCCTCCATCAACTGGGCGGCGTCCGCCACCAATGGGTCGGGGCCGATGGTGATGACATTGGGCTGCATGACCTGGCGCACGGGAACCCGATGCATGGCACTCCCCTCAATCTGAACATGCGGCTGATACAAAGCAGGCGGCGGCTGACCGCTGCCGGTTGATTATACCACGAGCGAGGCGGATTGGGATGCATACGTCAAAGCAGCCGTCAGGGAGGCTTGGGCGCTATCCGCAGGGCCGGTGTAGAATGGCCGATATGCGCGCCGATGGCGCGCGGCAGATACGGAAACTCAAATCCTTTAACGGAAGCAACGACAGCAGGGCGATGAAGCAAGTATTCGGCGCAATCCGCTTGGCATTCTTGTTTGTTTTCATCCTGGCGGCGGCGGCGCTTGTGCTGCTGGCGGGTCTATTGCCGCTGCGCATCCGTGGCTGTTCGCCGGCGGCGTGGGCGGTGACGGGCGTGGTGCGCCTGGTGCTGCCGCTCTATCGCGTGCGCGTGCGCAGCCGGGCGGCGCAGCGACTACGCGATCATCGCGGGCTGCTCTTTCCCAACCACGCCTCCGCCCTGGATATTGCCGCGCTGCTCTATTATGGCCCGCAGCGCTTTTTGGGCGCGGCGGAGATCGAGTCGCGCTTTCTGATCGGCTGGATTGCAGGCCAGGTGGGTACGGTCTTTGTCTCGCGCCAGGACAAGAACTCGCGCAAGCTGGCGCGCACGCAGGTTGCGGCGGCGTACCAGGCGGCGGATCGCCCGCCGATTGTCCTCTTCCCGGAGGGGCGGCTGGGGCCGGGAGACGGCATTTTTCCGTTCCGTCGCGGCGGCTTCGAGATTGCCGTTGAGAATAGCATCCCGTATCTCACCTGTGCGCTGCGCTATGAGCCGCTGGAGGTGGCGTTGTGGCGCGCGGCACGCGAGGGGGAGGGCATGTGGGGGTCGCTGTGGCGCATTGCGCAGTATACGGGCATGATGCACGTGGAGGTCATCCCGCTCAGTGCGGTGCAGCCGCAGCCGGGCGATGACGCGGCGGCCCTGGCGGACGCGGCGCGGCAGGAGGTGGCGGATGCGCTGGGGCTGCCGCTGGTGGAGGCGCCGCCGGCGAGGGTAGCGGCATGAGGATAGGCGGTGCGGCTAGATAACCTCGATGCCTTCGCCGGGGATCACTTCGCCGATCTCCCAGCAGGGCTGTTTGGCGGCGGCCATGCGGGCGCAGAAGCCTTCCGCCTCGTGCGATGGCACGGCTAGGAGCAGGCCGCCGCTGGTCTCGGCTTCCCACAGGAGCACGCGCTGCGCCGCGGTGATGTGTTCGCCCAGGCGGACGGTCTCGCCCAGGGCCGCGGGGTTGCGCGAGCTGGCGCCGGTGATGTAGCCCGAGGCGATGTAGTCCCACACGCCGGGCAGCGTGGGCAGATCGGCGGCGCGGATGCGGAAGGCGGCGCCGGATTGACGGCCCGACGCCGTTGCCATCTCGCCGGCGTGGCCGAGCAGGCCAAAGCCGGTGATGTCGGTGGCGCTACGCACGTGCGACGCCTGCGCGGCCTGGGCTGCGACCCGGTTGAGCGCCATCATCGAGTGGATGGCCGCGTCCAGGTGGCGCGCATCCAGGTCGGGCTTACCCTGGCTGTGGCGTTCGGCGCGGTGGGCGGCGCTTTCGCCCTCGCCGGTCTGCTTGGCGGCGGTGGTGATCACGCCTGTGCCGAGCGGCTTGGTGAGGAAGAGGCGATCGCCCGGCTGTGCGCCGCCTTTGCGCATGATGGCTGCGGGGTCCACCCAGCCGGTGACGCTGAGGCCATAGAACGGTTCCGGGCTGGTGATGGTGTGTCCGCCGGTGATGGCGGCGCCCGCCTCGCGCACCTTGGCGGCGGCGCCCGCGAAGATCTGGGCGATGGTCTCGCCGCTGATGGACTCGGGGAAGCCGGCGATGTTGAGGCAGGCCAACACTTCGCCGCCCATGGCGTAGACGTCGCTCATGGCGTTGGCCGCGGCGATAGCGCCGTAGGTCCACGGATCATCAACGACGGGCGTGAAGAAGTCGGTGGTCTTGATCAGCGCGTGCGTGTCATCCATGCGAATGACCGCAGCGTCGTCCGGCTCGCCCAGGCCGACCAGCACGTCGGGATATTCGTTTGCCGGGAAGAACCCGGCGAGTTGTCGCACGACCTGCGACAGCGTCCCTGGCGGGAGCTTAGACGCTCAACCTGCGCAGGCGACTGTGGCGGTCAGCGGCACGAACGGCGTACTCATGGGTCCTCGTTCCAATAGGTGGGCGGCTTTTAGGGAGGCGGCCCGATCAAAGGTAGGATAATGGCGTGCGTTCAATGCACGCATCGGCGCATTGTAGCTTGGGGGAAGCGGAAATAGCAAAGAGGCCCGGCGCAGAATACGCAGTTTACAGTGATAAATGTAACTAAATAAACATGAAATAATGAGTAACGAGGCAATCACTATGACTGACATAGAACAAGCGGATCAAACGGATCAGACCGATCCCATCGAAGACGGCGAAGATAGCGGCAAGATCGAGGACATGGATCAGGCCGAGT
>JBBSBO010000253.1:0-4950 GCA_038251215.1 Caldilineales bacterium | reverse complement strand
CCGTGCGCGTGACCGAGTAAGCGCGGCGCGCATTCGCCCGTTCAACCACAAACGCATCGGTCTCGCACTCCCTGGTCGCCGGCCTGGGAGATTATGCGCTAGGCCGCGCCCGGCTCGGCGCTGACGGCCGCGATCTGCGGGCGAGTGACGCGCAGCAACTCGTCCACCGTCAACTCCGTGACGGTGCATTCCTCGCCGCCGCCGGCATAGACGCGCCCGCCAAAGCGCTCGCGCAGCGTCAGCACTGAGGCGTCCACCAACACGGGAACCTCGCGGCGATGGCCAAAAGGCGGCACGCCACCCGCGACGTAGCCCAGCACTTCAATCACGGTTTCGGGCAAGGCCAAGCGGACGCGCTTGGCGCTGACGCCGAAGTGCGGCGCCAGCATCTTCTTGTCCACGCGGCGCTCGCCGTGGCTGATCACGAGCAGCGCTTGCGGCGCGTCCTTGGGCGTGTGCGGCAAATCGAGCAGAAAGAGCAGCGACTTGACGATCTGGTCCCGCTCCACGCCCAGCGCGGCGGCGGCGGTGGGCACCGTCGGCGTGTCGCCGATGCCCGTGATCAGACGTGCGTCGATGTGGCTGCGGTCGATGTAGGCTTGCAGGTCGGCGGGGGTCAACGTGGCGTCAGTCATAGGGGTATTCTAGAAGAAAAACGACAAACCGCAAAGATTGTTTTTGCCCAGTTTCGCTGAAACGTTTTGGCATTCCCCCTCGCCAGTGCTATTCTATGGGCTGTTGCGCGGCAGCGAACGCCTGCACGGATGGTAGATGCGGGCGCGGCGTTGCCGCAGTTTGTCTTGGCACACGGTGCAATTCTCGGGGGAACGGACCGCAGACCATGCAGGTTGAGCTTTTGGCCTATACGCGACAGAACCCGCGCCTGAACGCGGCGACGCTCGCCGGCTTCAGCGATCTGGCGACGCTGTGGGAGGGAAACGGATCCTACGCCGAGCAGCTGATCGAGTACGCCGGTCGCCTGTGCTATCGCAGCACGCAGCGCATGGGCACGGCCCCGGAGTTCATCGCAGCCCGCGTGCGCGAGGGGCACGAAGACATTATCGAGCACGTAGCCGTGACGCTGCGCTTTCGCGGCGGCGACGCGCCTCTGCGCTGGCGCATGCTCAACCGCCACTGCGAAGTCACCGAGCTGGGGCAGGGCGAGTGGATCGTCAGCGGCAACACGCGCGTGTGGCTCAGCCTCTTCCGCACCGGCGTCGGCCTGGAGGCGCTGCCCCTCCTCTACCAGATTGCGCCCAAGGTCTTTGACGAATATGCCGGCGCGCTGCAAGCGACGGCGCTGCCCGACATTGAGCTACCGCAGCCGGAGCTTACCCTAGCCCAGGCCGAGGCGCTGCTGCCCGTCCAGGACGGCGCCATGCGCGTCACGCTGCTCGGCTATACGCAGCCGCTGCTCGATGACCCAGCGCGGCAAGTGGACCACGGCTTCGCCACCTTCCTGTTCGAGGGCATCAGCCGCACCTGCACGCATCAACTGGTGCGCCACCGCCTCGCCAGCTTCAGCCAAGAGTCACAGCGTTACGTCGACTTGGAACGCGGCGGCTGGCAGCCGATTGTGCCGGACGCCGTCGCCTCCAACGCCGAGGCGATGGCCGAGCTGGATGCGTTCTGGCGCACCGCGCAAGAGAAATACGTGCGCCTGCGCGAACTGGGCATCCGCAAGGAAGACGCGCGCTTTCTGCTGCCCAACGCAGCCGAGACGCGCATCGTCACGACCATGAACTTCGCGGCGTGGAGTCACTTCCTGTGGCTGCGCGCCGTGGATAAAGCGGCGCAGTGGGAAATCCGCAGGATGGGCCAGCACGCCCTGATCATGCTGCACGCCATTGCGCCCGAGGTATTTGAGGAACACTGGAAGGTCTATATGGAAAAGTTCGCCACGCTATGAGCATTTACCTGCGCTCTCACCTGCTGCAGCTGGAATCGGAAGCCATCTTCGTCCTGCGCGAAGTGGCCGCCCAGTTTGAACGCCCCGTGCTGCTCTTTTCCGGCGGCAAGGACTCCATCGTCATGGCGCATTTGGCGCGCCGCGCCTTCTGGCCGGGCAAGATCCCCTTCCCGCTGATGCACATCGACACGGGCCATAACTTCCAAGAGACGCTGGACTTTCGCGACCGGCTGATGGAGCAGCTCGACGCGCAGCTGATCGTGCGCTACGTGCAGGACTCGATCAACCAGGGCCGCGCCGTGGAAGAGACGGGGCCGCACGCCAGCCGCAACGCGCTGCAAACCGTCACCCTGCTCGACGCCCTCGCCGAGTTCAAGTTCGAGGCCGCGCTGGGCGGCGCGCGCCGCGACGAGGAGAAAGCGCGCGCCAAAGAGCGCTTCTTCTCGCACCGCGACAGCTTTGGACAGTGGGACCCCAAGAACCAGCGGCCCGAGCTGTGGAACCTGTTCAACGGGCGCAAGCACCAAAAAGAGCACTTCCGCGTCTTCCCGCTCAGCAACTGGACCGAGATGGACATCTGGCAATACATCGCCCTGCGCGAAATCGAGATCCCTATGCTCTACTATTCGCACAGCCGCGATGTCATCCGCCGCGACGGCATGTGGCTGGCCGCGTCGCAATATATCGCGCTGGAGGACGGCGAGCAACTGGAAAATCGCACCGTGCGCTTCCGCACCATCGGCGATATGACCTGCACGGGCGCGGTGGAATCGCACGCCGCCTCGCTGGATGACATCATCCGCGAAGTGGCGGCGGCACGCGAGACGGAACGCGGCGGTCGCGCCGACGATAAACGCTCCGAGGCCGCCATGGAAGACCGCAAACGCGTGGGCTACTTCTAGACTTTTAGACTTCTAGATGCCCGTGGACAAACCCGCAGCCGGGTGACGCCCGATCGAGTGCCGGCCCTCATCGCCGGCGTAAGTTGAGTGCAAGAGAGAACGTTATGTCTATTTCAGTCAAAGAAACGACCCCCCAGCCGGAAGCGCTCGCGGCTGCCCAAGACGCCGGAGCCATCGGCCCGGACCGCGACCAATATCTGGCGATGGACCTGCTACGCTTCACCACCGCCGGCAGCGTGGACGACGGCAAGAGCACCCTGATTGGGCGCATGTTGTATGACAGCAAGGCCATCTTCGAAGACCAGCTCGAAGCAGTCGAGCGCGCCAGCCGCCAGCGCGGCGACGCCTATGTAGACCAGGCGCTGCTGACCGACGGTCTGCGCGCCGAACGCGAGCAGGGCATCACCATCGACGTGGCCTATCGCTACTTCGCCACGCCGCGCCGCAAGTTCATCATCGCCGACACGCCCGGGCACATCCAATACACGCGCAACATGGTCACCGGCGCCTCCACCGCCGAGCTGGCGATCATCCTGATCGACGCGCGCAAGGGCGTCGTCACCCAGTCCAAGCGCCACGGCTTTTTAGCCTCGCTGCTGGAAATTCCCCATGTCCTCGTCACCGTCAACAAAATGGACCTGGTGGACTACGACCAGAGCGTCTACGAGCGCATCGTCGCCGAGTACGCCGAGTTCGCCGCCAAGCTCTCCGTGCAGGACATGACCTTTATCCCAATCTCCGCGCTGTTGGGCGACAATGTCGTTCACAAGAGCGAGAAGATGCCCTGGTATGACGGCCCCACGCTGCTGCACCACCTGGAAAATGTCAACGTGGGCGCCACGCGCAACCTCGTCGACTTCCGCTTCCCCGTGCAGATGGTTGTGCGCCCGCACCAGGACCTGCGCGGCTTTGCCGGGCAGATCGCATCCGGCACCATCTCGCCGGGCGAGGAAGTAGTCGTGCTGCCCTCAGGCCGCACCAGCCGGCTGCGCTCGATTTTGACCTATGAGCAAGAACTGCCGGAAGCGGCGGCGGGCGATTCAGTCATGCTCACGCTGGAAGACGAGATCGACATCAGCCGCGGCGACATGATCGTGCGCAAGAACAACCTGCCGCACGTCGCCAACCAACTCGAGTGCATCGTGTGCTGGATGAGCGAGGATCCGCTCAACCCGGACGGGGCCTACATCCTGCAACACACCACGCGCCAGGTGCGCGCCTTCATCTCCGAGTTGAATTACCGCATCGACGTGGACACGCTGCACCGCGAGCCGGCCAAGACCTTGCAGCTCAACGAAATCGGGCGCATGAAGATCACGACGACGCAGCCGCTCTTCTTCGACCCCTATCGCCTCAACCGCAACACAGGCGGCTTTATCCTGATCGACCCCTACACCAATGTGACGGTTGCTGCAGGCATGATCCGCCGCCGCGCCCGCGCGCTGGACGAGGTGGTCAGCACCGAGCCGGAGCGCAGCCGCTCCTCCAATGTCGTGTGGGAAGGCGGCGATATCACGCGCGAGATGCGCGAGCGGCGCAACGGCCATCGTGCCGCCGTGCTGTGGTTCACGGGGCTGTCCGGCTCCGGCAAATCGACTATCGCGCGCCGCTTGGAGCGGCGCCTGTTCGACCTGGGGCTGCAAACCGCCTTCCTGGACGGCGACAACGTGCGCCACGGGCTGAACGGCGACCTGGGCTTCTCGCCCGCCGACCGCAAGGAGAACATCCGTCGCGTGGCGGAGGTGGCCCGCCTCAACTTCGAGAACGGCCGCCTGACGTTGTGTACCTTCATCTCGCCCTATCACTCGGAGCGTGAATTCGCCCGCCATCTGCTGCCTGCCAACCGCTTCATCGAGGTTTATGTCAAGTGCGACATAGAGGTGGCCAAACGCCGCGACCCCAAGGGCCTCTACGCCAAGGCGCTGCGCGGCGAGATCACCGAGTTTACCGGCGTCTCCGCGCCGTATGAGGAGCCGCAGCACGCCGAGATCGTGGTCGAGACCGACGTGCAGAGCGTCGACGACATCATCGACAAGATCATGCTGGAATTGACGCGTCGCGGGCTGATCGACAGCTAAGACGCGATACAGATGCGCGGCCGTGCAAAAATGCCGCACCGCATTCATGATGATCTACCTG
>JBBSBO010000252.1:0-4967 GCA_038251215.1 Caldilineales bacterium | reverse complement strand
GCGACGTCGGCCTGGCTGTAGAGCTTGCCCTGCGCCAGCATTGCAGCCGCCTGCTGCGTGTGTACGGGCGCATCGCCCAGCGGCGTGGCGAAGGCGCGGGCACGCGTCAGCCCCACGCCCTGCACCGGCGCGTAGTGCGCCGGCCCCATCAGGTAAACCGTCGTGCCGGCAGACGGATGCACCGCCGCGTGCGCAGCCAGCGCCTGGAAGGCGATGCCCGCCACGGGGCCGCTGCACACATAGCCGGCATGGGGCGCAATCACCGCGCGTGGCAAGCCCCAGGGCGACGCCTGGTTCAGAGCCGCGTTGTGAACAGCCGCGTCGTCGAGGAATGCGCGCACCGCCTGCGCCAGCGTCGCCGCGTCCGCCGGATAGAAGCGCCCGGCTACGGCGGCGGGGCGCACGGGCGCGGTCTCTTCTTCAGTGTGTGACATGCTCTCGCGCCTCCCTGTGCAGCGCGTCTTCGGCTAATTCCAAACGCCGGCGATGGCCGTGCCGCACGTGGGACAGACGCCGGGCGTTTGCCACAGCGTCTGCACCTGATAGCCCTGGCGGCGAATCACGGTCGTGCCGCAGTTCGGGCAGCGCGTATCGGCGCAGCCCGCCAGGAGCGCGTCGCCCCACACGTTGCCGGCATAGACATAGTGCAGGCCCGCCTCCTTGCCGATCTCCCAGGCGCGCCGCAGCGTGGCGGCGGAGGTGGGCGGACGGTCTTGCAGGCGATAGTGCGGCACAAAGCCGGAGACATGCCACGGAATATCCGCGCTGAGGCCGGCGAGGAACTGGGCGATGGCAGCCAATTCGTCGTCGCCGTCGTTCAGCCCGGGGATCACCAGCGTGGTGACTTCCAGCCAGATGTCGCTCTCGGCCAAATGGCGAATGTTGCGCAGCACGGGCGCCAGGCGCGCACCGCAATAGTCCTGATAGGTCGCCTCGTCAAAGGCCTTCAGGTCGATATTGGCCGCGGCGAGATAGGGCGCAATCGTGTCGAGGGCCTGCAATGTCTCGTAGCCGCTGGAGACAAAGACGGCGCGCATGCCCGCGGCGTGCGCCAGCTGGGCGGTGTCGTAGGCGTATTCAAAGTAGACCGCCGGCTCGTTGTAGGTGAAGGCGACCAGCCCGACGCCCTGGCGGCGGCAGTCGTCGACAATCTGTTGCGGCGACAGGCTGCGGCCCGCGGCGTCGCTCTGCGGGTCGAAGCGCCGCAACTGCGAGATGTCCCAGTTTTGACACCAGGCGCAGCGCAGGTTGCAGCCGACCGTGCCGATTGAATAGATAGGGCTGCCGGGCAGGAAGTGGTGCAGCGGCTTCTTTTCCACCGGGTCCACGTGCGCGGCGACGGCGCGGCCATAGACGACCAGGCGTAATGCACCGTCCAGGTTACGCCGCACGCCGCACTTGCCGGCCTCGCCCGGGGCGACGGCGCACCAGTGCTCACAGGCGGTACACTGCACATAGCCCTTGTGCAAAGGCCGCGCCAACATGGCTTCGTGCAACATAGCAGGTTCCTCCCGGCAAAGCGGCAGCCGTAGGATGGGCGCGCCGCTACGCCTCCGCCGCTACTGTCGCGGCGTGCCAGGCATCGATCTCGCGCCCGTGGGCGGCGTAGTCGTCACTCAGATCGTGCAGCCATTGGTCAATGGTGACGGCCCCGCCCTCGAAGCGCACGCCGAAATCGGCCGTCCAGTCCGCCAAAGGCAGCGTGTAGGCGTGGCGCGCCAGTTCCTGGAACGACAACTCCAGCTCGCGCAGCAGTTGCTGTGCGTCCGTGGCGGCGTATTGGGCCACGAAGGCGGCGTTGACGCGACTAAAATCCTCGCCGGGGTCGACCAGGGCGTCGGGCAGCTCGCCGCGGCGGACAGCGTCCAGGCTCTGGATCGAGGCGCGGTTCCAGCCGATCAGATGGGCCGTGACATCGCGCGGGGACCAGCCGTTCATCTTGGTCAAGAACTGCGCGTGCGACAGGTCGCGCACGTTGCGAATATAGCTGTGCAGATTGCGCTGCAACTGTTCCAGCAACATTTGATTGATCATTGATGCATTCCCCAATAGGTTACCAATAAATCGTTCGTGAATGGTGATGGGCGGTGATGAGCGGTGATGGGCGGGTCGCAGACGCCGTCAAAGCGGCGCTTCTATTTTACCCGACGGCGCGGGTCTGCTGAAACCCCCGCCTGCTACAATCATGGCGGGGCAGACTCTACGATGCGGACACAATGCAGCCCCGGCGCACGGCTTGCACCAGCGCTTCGGTGGCAGGCAGCGGCAACACGCCCAACTCACGCTCGAGCAAGCCGGCGCACTGTCGATATTGGCGCAGGGCCGCGGCGCGGTCGCCGCGCGCCGCATACAGCTCGATCAAACGGCGGTGAACCGCTTCGTCGAAGCACTCAACCGCCAAGTAGCGGTGTGCATAGCGCACGGCGCGATCCACCTCGCCGGTTTGGGTGAACTGCTCGATCAACGCGAGCAACACCTCACAGTAACACTCTTCCAGGAAGCGCCGCTCCCCGAGCGCCCAGGATTCATATTCAGGGCAATGCGAGAAGGAGATCCCCTCTAAGAACGGCCCGCGGTACAGGCGCGCCGCCTGCTCCAACGCCATGAGGTCGCGGCTCCGGTCGACCCTATCGCCCACACGCAGGAACTCCTCGACATCGCACCACACCCGCGCACCGTCCAGGCAAATACTGTCGTCTACGCGAAACACCACATCGCCGACGGGAAGCGCGTGGCGCAGGTGAGTGAGCAGATGGCTGAGGTTGCGCCCTGCCGCGGCCTGGGAAAACTCCGGCCATAAGAGGAAAAGGAGATGCTCGCGCGCCAAAGGCCGGCCCCGCACAGCCAGCCGGAAGAGCAACAGGCGCGTTTGCCGGCGCGGGATCGACCAGGGGACCTCTTGCCACTCGACAGTAGGCGGCCCCAATAGGCGAATCTTGAGGACATCCATACGTCCTCCTTTAGGCTCAATCTCCCGTCTATTGTCTCTGCAAGTGTATCGCGATAAACGCATCGATAAGCACACCGACAAGCGCCGGTTAACCCAGGCGGATATGCCTCTCCGCCAAGACTACCCGCCGCGCTGTTCCGCCCCAAGTATATCACGAACTAGCTCTGTTATGTGACGAATATTCGGTTTTTGGCGCCCCCGCGCGAAGATATTTCCCCGGCATAGCGCCGCCATTTAACCACGGTTAACAAGCGGCCCAACACGCGCCGAACGCTAATTTACCCACTTTGTGAAAGACTTCACTTGATTTGGGTCGTTGGATCGGGTAAACTAATGGCGAACCTGCGACCAGGGTTTTAGGCAAGCCTTAAACCTCGCGCGGGAAGCGCGGGATATGAAAGCGTAGCCGTCGAGCCGAGCATGAAACACGAACCCTTCAACGAAAGCGTCGAGATGTACCTCAAGACGGTCAGCGAGTTGGCCGTACACGAGGGCTTGGCGCCGATCTCCGCCCTGGCGCACCAGTTGGGAGTCTCCGCCGTCTCCGCCACGGAGATGGTGCATCGCCTGGGCGAGCAAGGCCTGGTCGACCATGTGCCCTACCGCGGCGTGACCCTCACCGAAGCCGGCGCCCAGCGCGCCTATCGCGTGGTGCGCTGCCATCGCCTGTGGGAGTGCTTCCTGGCAGGGCCGCTGGGCTTGGCATGGGAGCATGTACACGATCAGGCCTGCCAGCTGGAGCACGCCACCAGCGAAGAAGTGGCGGACGCGCTCGACGCCTTTCTGGGCCGGCCTGCCGTCTGCCCGCACGGCAATCCCATCCCCGACCGCAGCGGCGCCTGGCGCGAGCCGGACGACGCGCCGCTGAGCGAGTGGCTGCCCGGCGAGCGCGGGACGCTCTCGCGCATCTACCCGGAATCGACGCTGCTGCTCGACTACCTGGCGGCGCGCGGCATCAAGCCGGGGTGCGCGGCGCATTTTGTGGAGATCGCCCCCTTCAACGGGCCGCTGATGGTCTGCATCGACGGCGAGACGCACGCGCTGGGTCACGAGATCGCAGCGCATATCTATGGAATCCGAACCTAATGACTGACGAAGCTCCCGCAACTCCTGCCGTCCCCGCCCGCGGCATCTGCCCGCTGACGATGGCGCCCATCGGCCAAGACGTGCGCCTGTGCAAGCTGTGCGGCGGGCGTCGGCTGGCCCATCGCCTGGCAGAGCTGGGCCTGACGCCGGGCGTCTGCCTGCGCGTGGTGCAAGATGCCGGCGGGCCGCTGCTGGTTTCCGTGCGCGATTCGCGCGTGGCTTTGGGCCGCGGCATCGCCCACAAACTCAGCGTGGAAGTGCTATAACGCCCATGGCTGAGATCCTGCGCATCGCCTTGGCGGGCAACCCCAACACGGGCAAGAGCACCCTCTTCAACGCCCTCACCGGAGCCAATCAACACGTGGGCAACTGGCCCGGCAAGACCGTGGCGCAGCGCGCCGGCTGGTATGTCTATCGCGACCTGCGCTTCGAGGTGGTGGACCTGCCCGGGGCCTACAGCCTCTCGGCCTATTCGCCCGACGAGCAGATCGCCCGCGACTATATCATCCTGCAGCGGCCCGACTTGGTCGTCAACGTGCTCGACGCCACGAACCTGGAGCGCAATCTGTATATGACGGCGCAGATCCTGGAGACGGGAGCGCCGCTGCTGGCGGTGCTCAACATGCAGGACCTGGCGCGCCAACGCGGCTACACGGTCGACGCGGCCAAGCTTTCGCAGTTGCTGGGCGGCGTGCCCGTGCTGCAGGCCGCGGCCGCGCACGGCGTCGGCCTGCCCGAACTGCGCGAGCAGATCTGGCAGATGACGCACGCCCTTACACCCACTGGCGCACCGGCAGGCGCGCCAGTCTATGAAAGCAAAAATGGCGCTCGCAATCCCGTCTGTCATTAAGATTGAGCCTATCACGGCTAACCCTGTCACGGCTAACCCCATCACGTATAGCCCGCCGCTGGAGGCGGAAATTGCGCGCCT
>JBBSBO010000251.1:0-4967 GCA_038251215.1 Caldilineales bacterium | reverse complement strand
GCGCCTTCGAGATCTTTCTGCTGCGCCAATACTTCCGTTCCTTGCCTAAAGATCTGGACGACTCGGCCAAGATCGACGGCGCCGGCTACTTCCGCATCTACTGGAATATCCTCTTGCCCTTGACCAAGCCGGCTTTGGCGGCTGTTGCGATCTTCACCTTTATGAACCAGTGGAATGCTTTCCTCACGCCCCTCATTTATTTGAGCGAGCGCAAGAAATACGTGCTGGCGATTGGCCTGGCCTCCATGCGCGACGAGTTCACGGTGGACTGGGGCGATATGATGGCAATTTCCTTCTTGGTCACGCTCGTCCCGCTGCTCGTCTTCTTTTTCGCCCAAAAGTACTTCATCCAGGGCATCACCATGACCGGCCTCAAGGGATAAGCCAAGTTTAGGCCAAATCCGGGCAAAGTGAAGGCCGCGGCCCGTTTCTCGACGCCTGGTGTCTTTCTATGTCCAGCCCGGCTACCTACATCACTACATAGCACTAAGAGAATGGCAATCCTTGCATGAACAGTGACATCCGCATCGTCGACATCCAGACCTACAAGGTCCCCACCCGCTGCCGCACGCCGCTCAAGTTCGGCGCCGTGGTGGTGGAGGAGCTGCCCATCGGCTACGCCTGCGTCACGGTGGAGAGTCGCGCCGGCGCCCGCGCACAGGGCTGGGGCGCCATGTTCCTCATGGACCTGTGGGCTTGGCCCGTGTCGCAAGCCCCGCACGAGGCCAAGAACCGCGCCATGCGCGACCTGCTCGACGCCTACGCCGGGGCAGTCGCCGGCTACGGGGACTATGTCCATCCTATCGAGATCTTCATGGAAACCGAGGCCGATCTGCGCCGCCTCAACCGCCAGATCTGCGCCCGCCACACGCCCGGTGAGGAGATGCCCTTCCTCGGCGCCTTGATCTGCGCCGCGCCCGTGGACCACGCCCTGCACGACGCCTTCGGTCAGGTCAACGGCATCGACAGCTACTGCGGCTATGGCCCGCAGCACATGTCCTTCGACCTTTCGCGCTACCTGGGCGTGGATTATGCCGGCGTCTATCCCTCGCAGTTTCTGCGCCAGGACTTCTTGCCCCAGGTGCCGGTCTTCCACCTGGTGGGCGGGCTGGACTTGCTGCGCCGCGCCGAGGTGACCGACGACTTCCCACAAGACGGCGTGCCCAACTCGCTCGACGACTGGATCGTGCGCGACGGCGTCTTCTGCCTCAAGGTCAAGCTCAACGGCCGCGACCTGGCGTGGGACCTGGCGCGCACGCAAGAAGTAGAACGCATCTATCACGAGGTGCGCACCACGCGCCGCGCCGGCTTGCCCGCCCGCCCCTATCTGACCGCCGACACCAACGAACAGTGCGAGTCGCCCGACTACATCGTGGAATACCTGCGCAAGCTGCGCGAGGCCGCGCCGCAGGTCTACGACGAGATCCTCTACATCGAGCAGCCCACCGAACGCGACCTCAACGCCAATCGCTGGGATATGCGCGCCGTCTCGCAGTATAAGCCGGTGTTGATCGACGAGAGCCTGAGTAGCGTCGAGGATTTCCGGCTGGCGATGGAGCTGGGCTGGTCGGGCATCGCGCTCAAAAGCTGCAAATGCCTCAGCTCCGACCTACTCTTTGTGGCGATGGCGGAGTTGGCGCGCATCCCCTATGCCGTACAGGATCTCACCAACCCGTCGTTGGCGCTGCTGGAGTCTGTCGGCCTGGCGGCGCGCACGCACACCATCCTGGGCGTCGAGGCCAACTCGCGCCAGTTCTTCCCCGCCGCCAATGCCATCGAGGCAGCCGTACACCCGGACCTGTACCGTGTACATGACGGCGTAGCGCGCACGAGCACGCTGCGCGGCAACGGCCTGGGCATGCAGGTGAACCGCATGGCGGGATTTGCGGCGTCCGTCGAACAAAACAGCCTGGAGCAGGCCGGCTAGCAAACAACATCAATCCACCCCAATCAGCAGACCAGATCGGCAAGGAGGGCATGTGTCCGAAAAAGTGCGAGTTGCTATGATCGGCGCCGGCGGCATGGCGAACCGTGTACATTATCCGTCGTTAGCATCTTTTGAAGATGTAGAGATCGCGGCCATCTGCGACATCGACCCCGCTCGGCTCCAAGCAACGGCGGATCGCTATGGCGTGCAAGGTCGTTACAGCGACTATCGCAAGATGGTAGAGGAAGTGGCGCCCGATGCCGTCTATGTCATCGGCCCGCCGCACATGATGTTTGACATCTGGATATGGTGCCTGGAGCAAGGGCTGAACCTGTATATCGAGAAGCCGATGGGCATCACGATCCATCAGGCGCGCGCCCTGGCTTATCTAGCCGACGCCAAGGGCTGCATTACCCAGGTCAGCTTCCAGCGCCGCGCCGCGCCGATGGTCGTGCAGTTGCGCGAGGAATGCCTGAAGCGCGGGCCGATTGTCCACGCCGAATGCTCGTTTTACAAATACGAAATCCTCCCCTATTTGCAGGCGCGCGACCATATGATGGACGACGGCGTACACGCCATCGACACGCTGCGCTGGATGTGCGGCGGCGAGGTCAGCGCCATCCACAGCGTGACCAAGCGCGTGCAAACGCCGGACATCAATTTCATCTCGGCGCTGCTGGAGTTCGACACCGGCGCCACCGGCGTCATGCTCAATAGCTGGTCCAGCGGACGGCGCATTTTCAAGGTGGAGATGCACGCGCCCGGCATCTGTGTCGAGGCCGAGCACGAGAACAAGGCCCGCCTCTATGCCGACGGCGACACCGAAGGCGTGGAATATGATACGCGCCAGGTCGCCGGCTGCGACGAGCTATATGTCTATGGAGGCTTTCAGGCCAAGAACCGCGAGTTTATCGACGCGGTCCGGCACGGCGTCCAGCCTTCTTCCTGCTTCGCCGACGCGCTGAAGACGATGGAAGTCGCCGAGCGCATTCTGGCCCAGGCGCTGCTGCAGGGTTAACGCTGTGGCTAGTTCATCAACCAGGAAGCTGTCGGCTTTCCGGTTGATATTGTGAGTTTAGTCCGCTTCTAGCCGAATTCATCTTCTGGTTCAAGCAATGAAGGAAACAAGATATGTCCGCCTCTAACCCGCTTGCCGTTTTTGTGAAACCGTGGAAAGACCTGTCGCTCAAGCAGTTGGGCGAGCGCCTGCAGCAGATCGGCTTCGCCTGGATCGAGTTGCCGGTGCGCCCCGGCTTTGCCTGCCGGCCCGACAGCATTGAGCAGGATCTGCCCGAGGCGGTGAAAATCCTGGGCGACTATGGCGTGCGCATCCTCAACGTGACGGCGGACCTGGCGCTGACCGACGAGCGGCTGTATGCAGCCTGCGCCGCAGCCGGCATCGACCTCAACCGCGTCATGTTCCGCCGCGGGGAGCGCAACTATTGGGAAGCCGAAGACGACGCCCGACGCCAACTGGACGAAGCGCTGCCCCTGTGCCAACGCTACAACGTGCGCCTGGGCGTGCAGAACCATGCCGGCAGCTTCATCGGCCCCAACGCCCTCAGCCTGCACCACCTGCTGCGCGACTATGACGTGCGCTACATCGGGGCCATCTGGGATGCGGCGCACGAGGCGCTGGAGGGCATGGAGCCGGAGCCGGCGTTGGACATCGTGCAGGACTTGCTGCACATAGTCAACCTCAAGAACGGCTACTGGCGCCGCCAGAGCGGGCCGGAGGCCGAGGTCGCACAGTGGAAGACATACTGGACATCCGGCAGGCAAGGTCGCGCCAGTTGGCCGCGCGTGATCGCCAAAGTCAAAGAGATCGGCTACACAGGCCCCATCTGCCTGACGGCGGAGTACAGCGACGAACATAGCATCGACCGCCTGATCGCCGAAGACCTGGCCTACGCCAAATCCTTGCTGGGGTAACCGCAGGGGGTATGCATACCCCTTGCACAAGGGACACCCCGCACAAGCCAAATTCGTCTAAGGACACTCTGATTATGTCTCCCAAACCCAAGATTCTGGTCCTGCCCCAACCCGACCTCTATACCGAGTTGTTCAGTGACGCAGCCGACGCGCAACTGCACGCCTTGGGCGATGTGACGCGCAACGTCGAAAATCGCAACTGGGATTCCGCCGAGCTGGCGAGCAAGCTCGGCCCGTATGACATTGTCGTGACCGGCTGGGGTACGCCGCGCTTTACCGACGAGGTATTAGCCGCCGCGCTCCACCTCAAGCTGGTGGCGCACACCGCGGGCAGCATCAAGAGCATGTTGCCGTCGCCCGTTTTCGACCGCGGCATCGTCGTGACGCACGCCGCCGGCGCCATCGCGCCTGCCGTGGCGGAACTGACGATCCTGCTCATTCTGCTTTCGCTACGCCAGGTGCATAAGCTCGACGCCATGCTCAAGCGCGGCGAGCCGTGGAACGCGGCCAAGAGCGCCGTTCTGGGGCGCGAGCTGGCAGGGCAGCGCGTGGGCGTGGTCGGCGCGGGCTACACAGGGCGCCAGGTGATTCGCCTGTTGCGCGCGCTCAACGCCGAAGTATGGGTGCACGACCCCTATCTGGATGCCGAGCGCGCGGCGGCGCTGGGCGTGCGCCAAGCCGAACTGGACGAACTCTTCGCCCAATGCCCGATTGTTACCCTGCAAGCGCCGCCCACCGCGCAGACGCATCATATGGTCGGCGCCAAGCAGCTCGCCCTCTTGCAGGACAACGCGGTCTTTATTAATACCGCTCGCTCTTACTTGGTGGATGAGGCGGCGCTGCTCGCCGAGCTGCGCAAAGGGCGCTTTGTGGCCGCGCTGGACGTCTTCGACCAGGAGCCGCTGCCCGAGGACAGCCCCTTCCGCCAACTAGACAATGTCGTGATCACGCCGCACGTTGCCGGGCATTCGGCGCAGGCGCGCCGCCGTCAGGGCCAAGAATGGGTGGCCGATATCGCCCGCTTCCTGGCGGGCGATCCGCTCAACTATCCGGTTTCGGTGGAAATGCTGGAGATTATGGCCTAGGCGCGCGGGGCCGTCTTTTGCCT
>JBBSBO010000250.1:0-4987 GCA_038251215.1 Caldilineales bacterium | reverse complement strand
ATTGCGCTGGCGCTGGCGGCGCAGGGCTGTACGCTCGCCCTGGGCTATGCGCGCAAACGCGCCGCCGCCGAAGCCGTCGCCGCCGAGATCGCCGAGTTGGGCGGCCGCGCTGTCGTCCTGCGCGCCAACCTCGCCGGCGAAGCGGCGGGCGCGTACCTGGCAGATGCCGCCCTGCAAGAGCTGGGCGGCATCGACATCTTTGTCGCCAACGCTGCCGCCGGCGTCTCCAAGCCGCTGGCAGAGGTCAAGCGCCGCGACTGGGACTGGACCGTGGACATCAACGCACGCAGCACCCTCGCCGCGGTGCAGGTCTTGCTGCCGCACATGCAAAGCCGGCGTTGGGGGCGCATCCTCACCGTCACCAGCGGCGGCAGTCGGCGCACCGTGCCCAACTATGGCATGACGGGCATCAGCAAGGCCGCGCTGGAAGCCATGACCCGCTACCTCGCCGTGGAGCTGGCGCCCCACGGCATCATCGCCAACTGCATCAGCCCCGGCCTGGTGGACACCGGCGCCATCGACGCTTACGCCGAAAACGCCGCCACGCTGGCGCGCGTAGCAGGCCACACGCCGGCAGGGCGCCTGGCGACGCCGGCGGATATCGGCGCGCTCGCCGCCTGGCTGTGTACGGACGCGGCGGGCATGATCGTGGGGCAGACGATCGAGGTGGACGGCGGCTACAGCCTGCTCACCTTCGGCTGAGCGCCGGCGGCTGCGAGGGTGTGAGCGCCGAATCAATTCGGCGCCTGCTATACAAAACGCGCTAAAGCGCGTTAATCTGCTCGCGAGCGGCTTGCAACAGGCTTCTAGCCTGTTTTGTATAGCGGCTTGTGGCTCAAGCCACAAGCCGCGCAATTCGCCTGTTTAGCTCGTATACTCGATCTGGGGAAACCGGCTTGCGTCGAACGCGGCTAGGCCTTGCTCGCCTGCCGCGGTGATGTCGGCGTGGATGCACTCGGCCTCCTGGCGGAACTTGGCGATATTCACCCCCTGGCACACGTCCGGCAAGCCGCGCAGGCGGGGCAGACCACGGCGGAACATCTTCACCGCGCCCGCCCAATTGCCCTGCTCCATTTGCAAAAAGGCCAGCCCTACCTGCAAAATGCCCTGATACATGTCGCGGATGGGACGCGTCTCGGCTAGCCAGGCGTGCTCCAAGAACTCGTGCTGCTCGAAGAAGTCGCCGCGGTTGAACTCCGCCAAGCCCTGTCGCGCCAGGTCGCTGAGTTGGTCATCCCAGCCGTCCGGGTAGCGCAGCGGCGGGCGGATGTGGCTGCCCACGACTTCCGCCAGTTGCTCCATCATCTTGCTGCGCGCCCAGGCATGGTCGGCGCCGGCTTGGCGCGCCGCCTGCAGCGCGGCGATGTTGACATGGCTGCCGAAGGCATAGATGGGCGTGTGGCGCGTGTGTGGGCGCAGCTTGCAGCGTTGGATGGCGCCGGGTACGTCGCCCGGCGTCGCCAGGTCGACCAGCGCCAGCACGGGGAAGTGCGCGTCGACCGCCGCGACGAACGCCTCCGGGGTATCCGTGGACAGGGGCCTGCCTCCCTGCGCCGTAACTACATCCTCCAGGCGCACGGACAGCATTAGGTCGGCGCTCAGGATGGCTATTGCGGGTCGCATGTCGTGTGTCATGGTCCTCACTCGCCTTACTCTGGGAAAGAGATATTGCTACAGATGTGCGGCAGCGGGTCGCTCGACGGTTGCCGGCGGTTGTTTTATGCGTTCGTTTACCCGCTTGACCGGCGCATCTGGTATACTGGTCGAATGCAATGATCACCAGGCTGTGCGGGCTGCCTGGGCTAGCTTAGCCTAGCCGGCGCTCGCGGCCAAAGGCATCCAACGCGGATCGGACTATGAGCCAAGAATCGAATCACCCTACGAACAGTCTAGCCGACGACCTGACCTATGAAGAAGCCTACGCCAGGCTGGAGCAGATCTTGCAAGCCCTAGAGTCGGGCGATCTGCCGCTGGAAAAGGCGCTGTCGCTGTATGAAGAGGGCGCGGCGCTGGCTGCCCACTGTGCGCGCCAACTGGACGAAGCCGAACTGCGCGTGCGCCAGTGGCAGCCCGGCGACGATTCGCTCCCGCTCGACGACTGGCAGGAAGCCTGAACCACCTATGGCCCAGTCGCTGGCGGCTTTCTGGACTAATTTATCACTGTGGATCCCCGTCACCGCTGCCCTTGGCGTCCAGTTGTACAAATTCTTCGCGCAATGGATTCAAGACGGGGACTTTGATGTCCACGTGCTGATCAGCACGGGCGGCATGCCCAGCAGCCACTCCGCCATGGTCGCGGCCCTGGCGGCCACTACCGGCATGCTCTATGGCTTTGGCAGCTCCTTCTTCGCCATCTCCACGATCCTGGCGCTGGTGGTGATGTACGATGCGCGCGGCGTGCGCCAAGAGAGCGGACAGCACGCGCGCATCCTCAACCAGGTCGTGCGTGAACTGCTCGCCGGCAACCCCATCGGCGAACAAGAGTATGTGGAGCTAAAAGAGCTGCTGGGCCACACCGCAGCCGAGGTGCTGGTCGGCGCGCTGGTCGGCATTGTCTATTCCGCCCTCGTCCTGGCCCTGGTTAACCGTTGAGCGCCCCCGCTGTACATGCGCGCAATTATTATGATCTGTTTTATATTAATTCTTGTCAAATGCCCGCGCTCTATGGTATTCTCGTTAGGGCTTACAGAGCTTATAAAGTTGACATAGGCAGAGCAGCAGTGGATAGCTTAGCAGCAGTGGAGGAATTATGCGACGTGTAGTCTTGATCAGGCCCAGACGCGATGGACGCATTTTTGGCCGGGCGCCGGGCGCGCCTTATACGCTGATGCGCTTGGCCTCGCTTGTGCCGGATGAGACGCCCGTCGAGATCTGGGACGAGAACCTGCGCGACCTGCCGCTCGACACGCTCAAAGACGGCGACCTGGTGGGCATTTCCGCCATGACCACCGACATTGACCGTGGCGAGGTGATCGCACGCCGGGCCATGAAACAGGGCGCCGGCGTGGTCGTGGGCGGCGTACATGCCACACTTCTGCCCGAGCATGTGCAGACCTTTGCGCACAGCACGATGATCGGCGAAGGCTACTTCACCTGGCAGCAACTGCTGCAAGACTACGCGGCGGAAGGCATCAAGGGCATGCAGCCCATTTATCGCGACGAAGAGTGGGCCGAACTCGGCGGCGTGGCCCCGCTCACCGACCGCGTGATCCAGATGGTGGATGAGAACAATAACTACTGGACGCCCTACATGGAGATCACGCGCGGCTGCCCGCGCAACTGTTCCTTCTGCACCGCCATTCGCGTCAGCGGGCGCCGCATGCGTCTGCGCCCCGTGGACGAGGTTGTCGACGAGATCGAGCGCCGCGGAATCAAGCGCTTCTTCCTGACCGACGACAATTTCGGCCTCAACTTCACCACCGACCCCGACTACATCGTCGAGCTGTTCCAGGCGCTGAGCAAGCTGGAGCTGCAAGGCTGGACCTGCCAGTCTGAGATGAGCATCGCCAACCACCCCGAACTGCTGGAGATGGGCCTGGCCGCGCACCTGGACAAGCATTTCGTCGGTTTTGAGAGCGTCAACCCGGACAACCGTCGCGAGCTGGGCGGCAAGTCCAAGGGCCAGGCCGCGGGCGCGGGCGAGGCCATCCGCACGATCCGCAACACGGGCATCGGCGTGGTCGGCCTGTTTGTGATGGGGTTCGACGAGGATACGCCCGCCACCTTCCAGGCGATGTGGGACTTCATCCGCACCAGCGAGCTGGACAGCATCAGCGTGACCATGCTCACGCCCTTCCCCGGCACGCCCTTCCGCGATATGCTGGAGCGCGAAGGCCGCCTGCTCGACAACCCCTGGGGCGACTACGACACGGCGCACGTCACCTTCCAGCCCAAAAACTTCACCGTCGAGGAACTGCGCTCCGCCTACGACTGGCTGTGCCGCAAGACCTACAGCCCGTGGCAGATCGGGCGGCGCGGCATGCGTTCGTTGGTGCGTTACCCGCTGAGTCAGGCCGGCAAGAAGTTGTTCGGCAGCTTCAGCACGGACTACGGCTACCGGCGCACCTACGCCTATCGCAACACCTAAGTAGAAACCTGCATCGGATTAGAAGAAGCGGACACTGATCAACACTGATGCAAGAGATATTCACAGATCAATCTGTGATGATCCATTTTATCCATTGAATCAGTGGCCTGCTTAACTATACCGGACGGCGCAGGATGGCGTCGAGTACGAGCGCAGCCGCGCCCAGCACACAGTCGTCCAGGCCGTTGCTCGAGGGCACGATGCTCAGCGCGGCGCGCATGGGGAAGAGGCTGCTCTGCTTGACGGTTTCTTTGATCACGGGCACAAGCTGCTCGCTGGCCTGGCCCAGCGCCCCGCCCAGGATGATCAGTTGCGGGTTGAGGATGTTGACCAGGTTGGCGATGCCGATGCCCAGGTAGCGGGCCGCGTCTTGCAGGGCCGCCAGCGCCGCCAAATCCCCTAAGCCCGCCGCCGCCACCAACTCACCGAACCCAATTTCGTCGCTCTCCAGGCGCAGGCCGTCGCCCAGGCCGGCTTGCATGTGGCTGCGGTACTTGGCGACCACGGCGCGCGGCCCGGACAGGGTTTCCCAGCAGCCGCGTTGCCCGCAGCTGCACAGCTCCCCTTGCGGCTCCAGCATCATATGGCCGATCTCGCCGGCAAAGCCGCCGCGCCCGTGGAAGATTTTCCCGTCGCTGACGATGCCGCCGCCCAGGCCCGTGCCGCCCCCCAGGTAGATGAAATGCTCCACGTGGCGCGCCGCGCCGAAGTAATATTCGCCCAGGGCGCCGGCGTTGGCGTTGTTCTCCACGACAATGAGCAGGCCAAAGCGCTTGGCCCAGCGGCTGCCAAAGGGCACGTCGTGCCAGCGTAAGTTGGGCGCAAACTTCAACTCGCCATGTTCGGCGTCGACCATGCCCGGCAAGGCGAGGCCGATGCCGCGCACGCGCAGCGACATCT
>JBBSBO010000249.1:0-4998 GCA_038251215.1 Caldilineales bacterium | reverse complement strand
TCGGCGGGGTACGGAAGATTCGGAAGTGTAAAAGCCATTTGTTTCCTCCTTGGTGCTTTTCCCTGGGTTTCTGTCGGGTTGTCGGGCCAAATCCTTGCTTGGGATTTTGCGTCAAAAACGGCCCGCTGCCGCCCAGCATACTGGATTGGCGGAGGGATTGCCGTAGAGAAGGATACAAACTGAGGGCATGATTCGTGTTCTTCGCCCCGACTTGCTCTTCGTCCCGGCTTATTGGGCAACTCTTGCTCTATTCGGGCAAAAGGGTGATGAGCGTGATCTGCGGTGAGGCGCCAAAGCGCAGGGGGATGCCCTCGCCCACGCCGCGCGAGATGAAGACCTGCGTGTCGCCGCGGCGCAGATAGCCCGAGGCCTCGTGGCGCGGCAGGTACTCCGTGTGCGTATGCGCCGGGCCGTACCAGGGCAGCACGATCTGCCCGCCGTGCGTGTGGCCGGAGAGGACCAGGTCGGCGCGGCAGACATCCGGCTCACCCAGGATGTCGGGGTTGTGGCTGAGGAGCAGCGTGGTGGCTGCGAGCGGAACGGTCGCCAGGGCGCGCGCGAGGTCGGGCAGCCCTTCGGTGAAGTCGTCGACGCCGGCGATGAAGAGGTCCAGGCTTTCGCCGGACTCGAACTGATGGGTCAGATGCAGCGCGCGGTTGTGTAGAATCTGAAAGTTGCGCGCCGTCAACTCCTCTCGCAGCCGGGTGACGTTGTTATGGCCGGTGCGTTTGAGGTCGAAGGGCACGTCGGCGATGAAGCGCCCGAAGCGCGCCAGGCGCGCGGCCTGCTGCCAGGGCGCAGCCCAGCCCTGTGGGCGGCTGCCGTTCTTGCCGTCCTCCAGGGCGCAGAAGGCGACCCAACTGCGCTGGAGCAGGCTGGCGGCGCTGTAGGTCGTGTAGTCGTGGTTGCCGAAGACGGCAAAGGCGCCGAGGCGCGGGTTGGGCAGCGCGTCGAGCAACTCGAGGACGTTGCCCATGCCGCTGTCGTCGTGCAGGAAGTCGCCGGTGTGGACGAGCAGGTCAATCTCCAGGCCGCTGCACGCGCGGCGGATGGCTTCGATCTTGGCCTTTTCGCGCCAGTCTAGCCCGCGAAAGTGGGTGTCCGTCAGGTGCAGGATGCGCAGACCGGAGGCAGGGAGGCTGTGCTGCGCATGGGGCAGGCGCAGCGTGAGCGTGTCGAAGGTGACGTGCAGCGGCTCGCGGAAATAGGCGTAGGAGGCCAGCCCGGCGCCGATGCCCATGCCAATCCCCGCCAGGATGCTCGCGCCGCCTAGGAGTTGGCTGTGCCCGCGGCGCGCCGGCTGCGTGTCATTTTGCTCTAGGTCCATGGTGATGTCGCTCAAGCCATTCATTGAATATCCGTACTGAACATCGATCCGTCTCGTCGCCTGTCGTGCAGGCTCGCGCCGACCGGCCGCGGCCATTCATCCTACATGCAGCACTAGCGATTGCCAAATCATGGCCCGTAAATCTTGCGCGCGGCTCTTGGAAAGCCAGCAAGATCGACTGTCGGCGGGCCGATCTTGCCGCAAAATTGACAAGGGCTAGGTTAGAGAGGAAAATAACCGTCAATCTAGCATCTGTTTAGTTCCAGCGGCGCGCTTGCGCCTGTTGAGCAGGACCTGCCGACGGATGCCGCGTCTATCGTTACATCATAAGCCCATTCGCGCATCGCTCGCGATCAGCCTTTACGATCAGAACACTACGATCAGAACACCACGATCAGAACACCACGATCAGAAAACGATCAGAAAATGAGGAAGAGATGATCCACTCGATATCGGCATTGACGGAACAACAACTGGACCCCGCCTTCGAGGCGAAGGCTATCAACACGATACGGATGCTGGCCGCGGACGCCGTGCAGCAGGCCAAGTCGGGCCATCCGGGCATGCCTATGGGTATGGCCGCGGCCACGTTTACGCTGTGGACGCGCGTCATGCGCTACAGCCCGAGCAACCCCGCTTGGGCCAATCGCGACCGTTTTGTGCTGGGCGCGGGCCATGGCTCGATGCTGCTCTATGCGCTGCTGCACCTCACCGGCTACGATCTGTCGCTGGAGGAACTACGCAACTTCCGTCAGTGGGAAAGCAAAACGCCCGGGCACCCCGAACGTGGCCTGACCCCCGGCGTGGAGATCACGACCGGGCCGCTGGGCCAGGGTTTTGCCAACGGCGTGGGCATGGCGATCGCGGCCAAGTGGCTGGCCGCGCACTTCAACAAGCCCGGCTTCGACGTGGTAGATCACTATATCTATAACATTTCCAGCGACGGCGGCCTAATGGAAGGCATCTCCAGCGAGGCCGCCAGTTTGGCGGGGCATTTGAAGCTGGGCAACCTGATCTACTTCTATGACGACAACAGCATCACCATCGAAGGCGGCACCGATCTGGCCTATACGGAAGATTGGGCCAAGCGCTTCGAGGCCTATGACTGGCACGTGCAGAAGGTCGACGGGCTGGACACGGCGGCGGTGCTGGAGGCCATCCACGCGGCGCAGGCCGACCCGCGGCCCAGCATCATCGGCTGTCGCACCGTGATCGGCTATGGCAGCCCGCACAAGGCCGGCACGTCGAGCGTTCACGGCGAGCCGTTGGGCGACGAAGAACTCAAGCTGACCAAAGAAAACCTCGGTTGGCCGCTGGAGCCGCACTTCTACATCCCGGAGGACATACAGGTCTTCTTCCGCCAGGCTGTGGAGCGGGGCAAGCAACTGGAGGCGGAGTACGCCAAGCTGTGGGAGGGTTATGCTCAGGCCTACCCGGCCGAGGCGGAGCAATTGCAGCTCTTCCTCAGCGGCGATCTGCCCGCGGGCTGGGAGGACGCGCTGCCCGAGTTCCCGGCGGGCAAGGCCGTCGCCACGCGCAACGCCGGCGGCAAGGTGATCAACTCGCTGGCGAAGGTGGTGAAGAACCTGATGGGCGGCAGCGCCGACCTGGCGGGCAGCACCAAGACGATGATCGATAACGAGCCGTCCTTCCAGCCGGGCGAGTACGGCGGGCGCAACATGCACTTCGGCGTGCGCGAACACGGCATGGCGGGCGTGCTCAACGGCATGGCCGTACACGGCGGGGTGATCCCCTACGGCGGCACCTTCCTCACTTTCAGCGACTACATGCGCGGCAGCATGCGCCTCTCCGCCTTGATGGGCGTGCGCGTGATCTACGTGCTAACACACGACAGCATCGGCCTGGGCGAGGACGGCCCCACGCACCAGCCGATCGAGCACCTGGCCGCGCTGCGCGTTATTCCCAACATGACGGTGATTCGTCCGGCGGACGCCAACGAGACGTCCGTGGCCTGGAAGCTGGCGCTGACGAATCGCAGCGGCCCCACCGTGCTGGCTCTCACGCGCCAGAACTTGCCCGTCTACGATCGCAGCGCCGAGGGCATGGGCGCAGTGGCGAGCATGGAGCGCGGCGGTTATGTGCTGTTTGAGTCGGCCAAGCAGGGCGTGCAGATCGTGTTGATCGCCAGCGGCAGCGAGGTGGAGATCGCCATGGACGCGGCCAAGCAACTGGCGGATGAGGGCGTCGGCGTGCGCGTGGTCAGCTTGGCTTCGTGGGAGGTCTTCGCCGCGCAGAGCGAAGCCTATCGGCAGGAGGTCCTGCCGCGCGACGTGCCCAAGCTGGCAATTGAGGCTGCCGCGACCTTCGGCTGGGAGCGCTGGGTGGGCAATGACCCCGCCACGGGTGCGGTGCTGGGCATCGATCACTTCGGCGCCAGCGCACCCTACAAGGACGTGTACAACGGCTTCGGCATCACCGCGACCCACGCCGTGGCGATGGCCAAGAAACTGCTGGGGGCTTAGAGGCCGGCGTTGCATAGGCAAAACGTTCTAGCTGATACGGTGCGGCGCACGCGCCAACATCATGCCATCGAACACGCCACCATCCATATGCTGAGCGCGCGCCTGCCCCGGCGCGCCTTCAGCGGCTACAGCGACCCGCGCGGCTTCACGCTCTACGGCGAGGCGACGGAGGAAGAGGTGCGCCAGGCCGTGGATGATGCGCTGCGCTTCCTGGCTGCGGGTGAAACTGAGCTTGCCATTCACCCTAACTGTGGGACCAATCTCTTGGCGGCGGGCGTGAGCGCAACGCTCGCCGCCAAGCTTGGGGCCGGGCTGATGCGCGGGGCGTTGGAGCGCTTCGTCGTCAGCCTGGTGTTCGTGTTGATCGCCCTGGTGGCATCGCGCCCGCTCGGCTTCCGCTTGCAGCGCTACACGACGCTGGCGGAGGTGGGCGACCGCGCCGTGGCGGAGATCCGTCCGCTGGGCGCGGGCCAGGCATCTGTCTATCGCGTGGTGTTCAAGTGAAATTTCCTGCTCCGTGATCGCCTGAGCATGATCTATCTACTGCTGGACTGTGATGAATACTTGGCGGCACAGCGGCTGGCCGCGCTTTCTGCCGCGCTGGGCGACCCGGAGATGGCTGGGCTGAATACCACCGAGCTGACCGGCGGCAAAACCGGCGCGGCCGATATCTTGGGTCACGCCGCCATGATGCCCTTCTTGGCCCCGCGCCGGCTGGTGCGCGTCGAGGGCTACCTGAGCTACCTCGACAAGCGCATGGCCGCCTCTAAGGATGTCGACAGCGCCGCCTATGCGGAAGCTGTCGTACTGCTGGAGGGCCTGCCCGGCGCGCCGGATTCCTGTGACTTAGTACTTATCGACAGCGGCGTGGACAAGCGGCGGGCGCTGTGGCGTGGCTTTAAGCTGAGCGCCGCCGGCGACAAGCCGGCGCGCGCTGTGCCCGGCCTGGACGCGCTGGTCAAGGCCAAGACGGTGAGCATGGAAGATGCTGCCACGCCTGACGCTCGGGTCTTGCCCAGTTGGATCCAGCGGCAGGCGCGCGACAAGCAGATCGCCATTGACGGCCGCGCCGTGCAGCAGCTAGCCAATTTCGTGGGGCCGAACCTGCGCCAGCTGGACAACGAACTGGATAAGCTGGCGGTCTACGCGGCGGGCCGTCCGATTCAGAGCGATGACGTGATGCTCCTG
>JBBSBO010000248.1:0-5011 GCA_038251215.1 Caldilineales bacterium | reverse complement strand
CAGTCAGGATCAGGGACTGGATGTGGCCGTTGCCCTGTCCATTGGCGAAGAAATAGAGGAAGCGCAGCCCGAGTAAGATGCCCAGCAAGATGGCGAGCGCGCCCAACATCACAAAGACGCGCAGCGGGCGATAGAGCGAATAGGCGCGCACGATCGTCACCGCCGAGTTGGACAGATAGTCCGGCAGATGGTGCATCAGCCGCGAGGGACGCGTGGGCGCGTTGGTGCGCACGGGTACGTATGCGACCGTCATGTGCTGCGCGCCGGCTTGGATCAGCGTTTCCAGCGTGTAGGAATAGCGGCTGATCACCAGCGTGCGCAGCGCGGCTTCGCGCGTCAGGGCGCGGAAGCCGCTGGCCGCGTCCGGGATCTGGGCGCCGGCAGCGCGTGAGATGACCCAACTGCCAAAGCGCTGCAAGCTGCGCTTGAGCGGCGAAAAGCTGGGCACTTGGTCCACCTCGCGGTCGCCCACGACCATGTCCGCCCGGCCCGCCAGGATCGGCGCCACCAGCCGCTCAATGTCCGCCCCCACATACTGGTTGTCGGCGTCGGTATTGACGATGATGTCGGCCTGGTTGAGCAGGCACGCCTCCAGCCCGGCGCTAAATGCCTGCGCCAGCCCGCGATTGCCGGGAAAACGCACCACATGCTGCACGCCCGCCTGCCGCGCGACCTCCGACGTGCGGTCTGTGCTGCCGTCGTCGATCACCAGGTATTCGATGCAGTCGATGCCGGGGAGCCGGCGCGGCAAATCCGCCACCGTGGCGGGCAGCGTCTCGGCCTCGTTGTAGCACGGGATCTGGATGATCAGTTTCACCGCAACATGCCCCAGTGACCGCTCAGACTATCAATTTCGCGCAACGCGCGAACTGCCTAGCGCTTGTCGCCGGACGAACGGCGGCCAAACATATTGCCGAAGAACATTTGGCGCAACATGCCGGGGTCGGCGTTTTCCTTGGCTTGGCCGGACGCGCTTTCTTCCCAGTTCTTGAGCTGGGCATGCACTTCCCAGTCGATGCGCTCGTCCTCTGCGGAGCGCAGGGCGTCGAGCAACGTGTCCTCTTCGCCCTCCGCCGGCTCGCTCTCCAGCAGCGCCACCCAGCGCGCCAGCTCCTCCTGCATACGGCGCAGACGGTGAAGCAGATGCTGCCGGTTAGCACGCAGCGCCCCGGCTACCTGCTCGGCGCTGCCGCCCAGCTCGGTGCTGTGGGCGAACTGGCGGCCTGCGAGGCGCTGCGCCTCGCGCCAGCCGGGCGCAGCGGCGCTGACGGCCATCAGCCCCGCGCCCAACAGCTGCGGCAGCTGCTCGACGCCGGCCATAATGCCATCGTGCTCCACGGGGTCAACAAACAGCGGCGTGGCCCCGATGCGCTCGACCACGTCGCTGGCAAGCTGAATGGCGCTGGGGTCCGTGTGCGTGCCGCTGGCGATGGAGAAGACGACGTCCTCGAAGAGATCGGCGCGCACGTTGAGCGTACCGCCCACGCCGGAGAGTACTGGGTGTCCCACGATGAAGTGCGCGTGGTCGGGAACATGGCGGTCGCCGATGGCGATGGCCGGCTCGACCAGCGAAGCGATGCCAAAGACCAGGCAGCCGGGCTTGATGTCCTCGGCGATCTGCCCGTACAGCTCATCCATAGCCGCCAGCGGCACGGTAGTGATGATCATGTCGGCGTTTTCGCAAGAGGCGTGCAAATTCCACTCCGTGCGGTGTACGGCGTTGAGCTTGCGCGCGCGCTGGGTCGCCTCCGGGCTTTTGTCGTGCCCGACGATGTCGAACTCCGTCTCCTGGCGCTGGAAGGCCAGGCCGAGGCTGGCCCCGATCAGGCCGAGGCCGATGAGGGTAATCTTGGGTTTGGCCATGCATGGCTCCTTAGGCTAAAAAAGGGCAAACCAATAACCGCAAAGGCGCAAAGAACGCAAAGGAAAAGCAAGAGAAAATAACAGCGAGCGCCTCTGCGATAGAATTTTATCTTGCTGTTGGCTGTTCTTCGCGCTCTTTTCGCCTTTGCGGTTTATTGTTTTTTACGTCAACAACTGTCATCCGCTGCCTGTAGCGCGACCAGGAGCCGGCGCTGCGATTCGCCGCCGCCGGTGAGGGCCGGGTCGTCCTGGTGATGGCGGATCAGCCGGCAGGTCAGGTCGCTGCAACCGGCTTGCTGCGCCCGCTCGGCGCCCAAGCGCGGATGCTCCAAGTACACGTAGACGGCATAGCGCCGGCCGCGGGCGGGGTCGTCGCGCGCTATGCTGTACAGACGCGCCGGCGCGAAGGCTTCCAGCAGCACGAGCGGGCCGCGCAGCCAGGGACCGAGGCGCACGCCGGCTTCATCCGCCGCCAGCTTGCCCGCGTCATGCAGCAGAGCGGCGGCGTCCAAGTCCGCATTGTAAAAGCCGCGCTCATGCACGGCAGCCAGCACGTTGAGGCTGTGGCGCTGCACGTCCACGGGCAGGCGCAGGAAGAGCGCGGCGGCCTCCGGCGGCAACGCCTGCGTCGCCAGGGCAAGCTCATGCGGCTCCACGCGCGCGACCAGCCCCTGGAAGAATTGGCGCACACGATAGCGGGCGCGGCTCGTCCAGGCAAGGGGCGCTTCCACAGCGGGCAGGCTCACGCGCATCCTGGCTCTCGCCCTAGATCAAATTGAACAACGTGCGCATGATCAGGTCGGTCGGCACGCGGATCACGCTCGGGGCCAAGAAGATCACGGCGATCATCAGGATGAAGCCGTACTGGCTCAACTGCATTTGCAGCCGGTAGGTGTCGCCCGGCAAGAGCGCAAAGAGCACGTGTGAGCCGTCCAGGGGCGGGATCGGGATCAGGTTAAAGACAAAGAGCAGCACGTTGATCTGCACAAAGAAGTAGGCAAAGTTGAGTACAAAGGTGCCGGGCGTCTGCATGACACTGATCAGGATGGCAGCCAGCACAGCCATCAGCAGGTTGCTGAGCGGACCCGCCAGCGACACCAGAATGGAACCGAGGCGCACGTCGATATTGATGTTGCGCGGGTTCCACTGCACGGGCTTGGCCCAGCCGAAGCCGACGAGCAGGATCAGCAGCGCGCCCATCGGGTCGATGTGCGCCAGCGGGTTGAGCGTATAGCGGCCCTGCAATTTGGGCGTGTCATCGCCCAACGCCACCGCCGTGGCGGCATGGGCGAACTCATGCACCGGCAGAGCGATGAACACGATCACGGCGATCGCCGCCAGGCGCGCCGGGTCGAGCAAATTGCCGCCCAGGGTAAACAGGCCATACAGCAGCAGCAGACCGACGCCGAGCATCGCCGCCTTCTGGAAGCTCGTCAGCGTGTTCCAGCGTTGCATCAGGGAACCAAGGGCCATGAAGCGGGCGTTCCTTTCGCGCCGCAGCGGGCGCAACCCACGGCGAACCTCCGCCGCGACATCCTGTTCGCACCACGCCCGGCACAACTGGGCGAGTCGAACACAGGACAGTATAGCACGTCGCCCGCGACGCGTACCAGAATGTAGCCTACAAAGCGAAGTTGCCAAAAGCCGGGGGGTATGGTAGTGATTCAGCAGTATGGGCATGTATCCGTTGACCTCCGCACCTGAGCGCCCGCCTGCCGGCCGCCGCCGGCCTCACCAGCCGTGGCTCCGCACCCTCGCTTTCACGCTGCTAGTGTTGCTCGCGCTGATTGGCGCGGGCGTCCTCATCCGCCGCGGCCTGGGTCCTTCCGTCAGCCTGGGGCCGCAGCGCAGCGTCGAGACGATCAACCCCAAGATGGGCGTGCACACGCGGCTGACCGACGAGGTGGAACCGTGGAAGATCAAGCGCACGCTGGAGATGGTGCGCGAGATGGGCGCGCCCTGGATCGTCGAGTACTTCCCCTGGGCCTACCTGGAGCCGCGCCCGGGCCAATACAATTGGAACCACAGCGACGAGATCGTCCAGCACGCCAACCGCCAAGGGCTGGCGGTCGTCGCCCGCCTGGGCTATGTGCCGGAATGGGCGCGGCCCAAAGAGACGACGCCGCTCTATCTGGACGAGGATCGCTTCGAGGACTTTGGCCGCTTCGCCGCGGCCTTCGTCGCGCGCTATGCCGGGCAGGTCGACTATGTGATCCTGTGGAACGAGCCGAACTTGGCGCTGGAGTGGGGCTACGCCGCCGTCGACCCGCAGAAGTATGTGGAGATGCTGCGCGTGGTCTACCCGATGATCAAGGCCGCCAACCCGGATGTGCAGGTGCTGGCGGGCGCGCTCGCCCCCACGCTGGCGCCACCGGGCAGCGAGTGGGGCATGAACGACCTGGACTTCTTGCAAGCCATGTACGACGGCGGCGCGGCCGACTACTTCGACATGCTCGCCATCCACGCCTACGGCTGGTACTCGGAGCCGGACGAACCGGCCGCGCCCGACGTGGTGAACTTTCGCCGCTCCGAGCTATTGCGCGAGATCATGGTCAAAAACGGCGACGGCGCCAAATCCGCCATGATCACCGAGGGCGGCTGGAACGATCACCCGCGCTGGACGCGCGCCGTGCGCCCGGGCCAACGCATCGCCTACACGCTGCGCGCCTATGAGATCGCGCTCAAAGAATGGCCGTGGATGGAGGCGGTCGCCTTCTGGGCCTTCCGCTATCCGTGGGACGCCAAGAGCTATCAGGATTCCTTCACCTTCGTCGACACCGACTTCGAGCCGAAGCCGATCTACGAGGAAGTGCAGCGCTACAGCCGCGGCCAGGTTGTGCAGGAGGCGCGCCCATGAACGACGCGCCGCAAGAACCGCGCCGCCGCACCCTGTGGCACAGCCCGTGGCTATGGGTGGCGGCGCTGATCGCCCTCGCGCTCGGCGGCGCGCTGTGGGCCTGGGCTGCAGGGTCATCGCAGATGCTCACGCGCCTGTTCGTGCGCCACGACGGCACGTGGGCCGCCATGCAGGAGCGAGGCACGTGGCGCGTGGGGCTGGACCCCAGCTTTCCGCCCTTCGAGATGCTGGACGAGGCGGGCGCGCCGACCGGCTACGACGTGGAGCTGGCGCAGGCCATCGCGCACAGTT
>JBBSBO010000247.1:0-5026 GCA_038251215.1 Caldilineales bacterium | reverse complement strand
CGCTGATGTTCGTGGCGTACACCGGCTATGGCCGCATCGCCACGCTGGGCGAGGAAGTGCGCGCCCCGCGCACGACCATTCCGCGGGCCATCATCATCACGCTGATCGTGAGCATGGTCCTCTATGTCGCGGTGGCCCTGGTCGCCGTGGGGACCGCGGGCGCGGGGACCTTCGCCGAGCAGACGGCGGCGACCTCGGCGCCGCTGGAGATGATCGCCGGGATGTTTGGCGTGCCGGGCGCAGGCGCCGTGCTGGCAGTGGGCGCCATCACGGCGATGCTGGGCGTGCTGCTCAATTTGCTGCTCGGCCTGTCGCGCGTGCTGCTCGCCATGGGCCGCCGGCGGGATATGCCCAAAGCCGTAGCCCGCCTCAGCGAGGGCACGCGCACGCCGGAAACAGCCATCATCGTCGTCGCCGTGCTGATTGCAGCGCTCGTGCTGATCGGCGACATTCGCGTCACCTGGTCGTTCAGCGCCTTCACCGTACTTGTCTACTACGCCATCACCAACTTGGCCGCCCTGCAACTGCCGCCGGAACAGCGGCGCTTCCCACGCGCCGTCGCCATGTTGGGACTGCTCGCCTGCCTGTTTCTGGCCTTCTGGGTGGAACCGGCTATTTGGCTCAGCGGTTCGCTTCTGCTGGCCGCGGGCTTTGGCGTGCGCCGGCTTCTGCACCAGTTCTAGGCGGCAACGCGCGCCGTCGCACCCTGCGCAGCACGCGTTTCTCGCACTTTGGAACAGCCACTACTCGACTGCCCCCCGTTTCTCCTCTATGCTGTAGCAGGTCAGAGCGCCGGTCAATCAATTCAGCATCCAAACGCCGAAGAGACGCCGAAACAGCCTCGTGCATCGCGCGGGCGCCCGG
The DNA here is from genome assembly GCA_038251215.1 of Caldilineales bacterium. Classification (GTDB taxonomy): domain Bacteria; phylum Chloroflexota; class Anaerolineae; order Caldilineales; family Caldilineaceae; genus JASGTU01. The sequence continues at coordinate 4,162 of JBBSBO010000247.1, read as the reverse complement.
CGCATCCAAAAGGATCCGCAAGGAACTGACTATGCCTACCTACAAATACTTGATCATCGGCGGCGGAATGGCCGCCGGCGCGGCGTTGCCCGCCATCCGCGAAGTGGACGCGGACGGTTCGATCGGCCTGATCGGGGCCGAGCTGCACCCGCCCTACCAGCGCCCGCCGCTCTCCAAAGCGCTGTGGAAAGGCGATCCGCTGCAAAGCATCTGGATCGACACGGACAAGCTGGGCGTGAAACTGCACCTAGGCCGTCGCGTGCAGCGGCTAGACCTAGACAACAAGCGCGTGACTGACGACCAGGGCGACGAAACGTCCTTCGACAAGCTGCTGCTCGCCACGGGCAGCACGCCCAAGCGCCTCTCGTTCGATGGCCCCGGCCTTAACAGCGAGAAGAACAACTCCGACCGGGCCATCTACTACCGCGGCCTCGACGACTACGAGCGCCTGCGCCGCCTCGCCAACCACGGTTCACACTTCGCCGTGATTGGCGGTGGCTTCATCGGCTCCGAGATCGCGGCGGCCCTCACCTTGAACGGCATGCAGGCGAGTCTGATCGTGCAGGAGCCGCGTATCTGCGCCCGCATTTTCCCGCAAGACCTGGGCGAATATGTCAACGACTATTACCGCGACAAGGGCGTCGAGCTGCTGACCGAGACCAAGCTGGTCGATATGCAGCCGCACGACGAGCAAGTCACCCTGACGTTGCAGGCCGCGGAGGGCGGGGACGTCCGCGAGTTGACCGTGGACGGCGTGGTCATCGGCGTGGGCGTGCAGCCCAACGTCGACCTAGCAAAGGCCGCAGGGCTGGAGGTGCAGGACGGCATTGTGGTGGACGAGATGCTGCGCGCCAGCCACCCGGATGTCTATGTGGCGGGCGACATTGCCGCCTTCTTCGACGAGTCCGTGGGCGAGCGTCGCCGCATGGAGCACGAGGACACCGCCAACTCCATGGGGCGCGCAGCCGGGCGCAACATGGCCGGCGCGGCCGAACCCTATGCGTATCTGCCCTTCTTCTATTCGGACCTGTTCGACCTGGGTTACGAAGCCGTGGGCAAGACCAACGCCAAGCTCCAAACCGTGGCGGACTGGCAGGAGCCTTTCCAAAAAGGCGTGATCTACTATCTGGACGCAGGGCGAGTGCGCGGCGTGCTGCTCTGGAATGTCTTTGAGCGCCTCGACGCCGCGCGCGAACTGATTGGCCGGCGCGGCCCCTTCCAGCCGGCGGACTTGAAGGGGCGCATCACCGGCTAAAAGATGCCGTTTTCACATGCAACCAGGCGTCGGCGTAAACCGGCGCCTGCTATCCCAAACACGCAGATCCGGTTGTTCCTGGTTTCTACGGTTCTTGCCGTTGCTTTTCCTTTGCGTTCTTCGCGCCTCTGCGGTTTTCAGTTCTTCCGTCCCCGTTTGAGTTCGCCCCTCGTGTGTGCTAGAATCACCGCCACGATATGAATATCCGCAGACTGCCGCTCTATCTATTTGCGCTGGGCATGTTGGGCCTGGCTTTTGGCGCCGGCTACAGCGCCTACCCGCTGCTGCACGGCGCCTCCCTATCCGGGCTGGCGACGACGGCCCGCGACGCCTCCTCGCGCCAAAACATGGACGTCTATTGGGAGGCCTGGCGGCTGCTCGAGCGCGACTTCTACGGCGACAAGCCGGATGCCGACGCGCGCACCTATGGCGCCATCCGCGGCATGGTCAGCTCCTTTGGCGACCCCTACACCTACTTCGTCGAGCCGGAGGCGCGCACCATCGAACGCGACGAGTTGCGCGGCAAGTTCGGCGGCATCGGCGCCAACGTCGAAGAAACCGAAGCCGGCTTTGTCCTGCGCCCGGCGGATGACCAACCGGCAGACCGGTCCGGCATCGAAGACGGCGACATCCTGCTCATGGTCGATGACCGCGAGATCACCGCCGGCATGAGCCTGGATGACGTCATCGCGCTGGTGCGCGGGCCGGCGGGCAGCCGCGTCACGCTGCTCGTGCGCCGTCTGGATGTCGACGGGACCGCACACGAGCTGCCCATCGAGATCACTCGCAGCGAGATCGAGACGCCCAGCATGGAGTGGCGTCTGATCGAGCAGCCTTCTCCCGGCAATCAGTCCGGCAATCAGATTGGCTATATCAGCCAGACGCTCTTCACCGAGCGCAGCCCCGCCGAAATGGAACAGGCCATCGCCGAGTTGACCACGCAGGGCGCCGACAGCTTCATCCTGGACTTACGCGGCAACCCCGGCGGCTTGGTGCAGGCCGCACTCAAGATTGCGGACATGTGGCTCGGCCAGGGCGTGCTCCTCATCGAGCAACATGCCGACGGCTCCGAAAACACCTTCGAGGCCGACGCCGCCATGCTGCGCGCCGACGCCCCTCTGGTGATCATCGTCGACCACGCCAGCGCCAGCGCTAGCGAAATTGTGGCGGGCGCGCTGCGTGACCACGGACGCGCCACCCTCATCGGCAGCCAAACCTTCGGCAAGGGCAGCGTGCAGTTGATCCACGAGCTGCCCGACCACAGCAGCCTGCACGTGACCAACGCACACTGGCTCACGCCCAACCGGCATGAGATCGCAGGCCAGGGCTTGCTGCCCGACGTCGCCGTGGCGGAGGGCGCCGACCCCCTGCCAGAGGCGATTGCCGCGGTGGAACAAGCCGTGATCGCCCGCGCGCTGCCGGATGACGCCCAGCCTTGAGCCGCTCTCCCTTGCCGACCACTGTCCTTCGAGCTTGCGTCCGTCTCAACTTCCAACAAGCTCGCTGCCACCGGGAAGGTTGACAGCCAACGATTGCCGCCCATAGAAACCTAACCAGTGTGAAACCGTCATGACCGAAAACAAGCCCTCCGCTGTCTGGCCCAAACTCCCGCTCGCGCTGATCCTGGGCGGCGGCGGCGTCATCTTGCTGGTCGCCGCCTTCGTCACAGGCCTCAGCCTCGGCTTTGGGCTGGGACGGCTGACCGCGCCCGCCTCGCCGAGCTGGAACGCCAACGCGTCGGTCGCGCCCATGCTCTATCAGTGCGCCGAGCCGCCGCCGGCCGGCGCGGCCCTGCGCCTCTACCCCGAATTCGCCTCCTTCTGGGAAGCGATGGATTTGCTCGACAGCCACTACTACGGCGACCTGCCCAACTCCGAAGAAGCTGCCTTCGCCGCCATCCGCAGCATCACCGGACTGCTGGGCGACCCCAACACCGCCTTCCTCACGCCGCAAGAGGCGGACGCCTTTCGCCACGACGCCGGCAGCCTCTTCGAGGGCATCGGCGCGCGCGTGGCCTGGGACGCCGACGCGGATACGCTCGTGATCGCCGAGTCGTTTGAAAACCAGCCGGCCTGGTCCGCCGGCCTGCGCCGCGGCGACCTGATCTTGGCTGTGGACGGCGAGAGCCTGGTGAGCGTCGGCCTGAGCGAGGCCGTGGCGATGATCCGCGGCCCCGAAGGCAGCGCCGTCACGCTGAACGTGCTGCGCCCCGGCGCGGCCGCGCCCTTCGACGCCCCCTTCGACGTGGAGGTCGTGCGCGCCCGCATCGAGCTGCCCACCCTCAGCACCGACAGCCTGGGCGAGGAGGGCCGCATCGCCTATGTGCGGCTGAACACCTTCAACGAGAACGCCGGTCAACTCGTGCGCGAGGCCGTCAAGGATGCCATGCAGCGCGACCCCACCGGTATCATCCTGGACCTGCGCGGCAACTCCGGCGGGCTGCTGCGCGAGGCGGTCACCGTCGCCGGCATCTTCCTCGACGACAAAACCGTGCTGCTCGAACGCTTCGAGGACGGCACAAGCGAGACCTATCACACCGAGGGCAAGGCCGTCGCGCCCGACGTGCCGCTGGCGGTGCTGGTTGACGAAGCCAGCGCCAGCGCCAGCGAGATTGTCGCCGGCGCGCTGCAAGACTACGGCCGCGCCGTGCTCATCGGCAGCGACACCTTCGGCAAAGGCTCGGTGCAGCTCCCCTACACGCTCGGCAACGGCGGCATCATGCGCATCACCATTGCCAAATGGAGCACGCCGCACGACCGCACGATCGACGGCATCGGCCTGCAGCCCGATATCCCGGTCGACGCGCCCGACGGGCAATCCGCCGGCGCGGGCGACCCGCAGGTAGACGCTGCGCTGCAATACTTCCAGAATCTACAGAAAGGCGCGTCAGGCCCGTAAGCTATGGCG
>JBBSBO010000246.1:0-5042 GCA_038251215.1 Caldilineales bacterium | reverse complement strand
CGCTTGCGGGCGCGGCGGTTGGCACGGGCAAGGCGGGGACGAGGGGCGGATGCTGCGGCTAGTTGCCCGCAACCAGAAGCGCGCGCCAGAACTAACGCGCGAGAGCTGGTGGACGTCATGCCCGCGCATCACCCGGTCAAAGCTGCCGCGCCCGCCCTTGTCCACGCGATAGGCGTCGTGCAGATCGCGCGGGCCGTCGACGCTGAGGCCGACCAGAAAATTGTGCTGCTTGAAGAAGGCCGCCCATTCGTCGTCGAGCAGCGTGCCGTTGGTCTGGATGCTGTGCAGGATCTGCTGGCCCGGCTTGCGGTAGCGCTCCACCAGCTCGATGGCGCGGCGAAAGAAGTCCAGCCCCATCAGCGTCGGCTCGCCGCCCTGCCAGGCCACATTGACTTCCGGGACCTGCTGCGACTCGATCAACTGGCGGATATAAAGCTCGAGCAGGTCGTCCGCCATGCGAAAACGGCTGCCGGGGTAGAGCTTTTCCTTGGTCAGGAAGAAACAATACTCGCAGTCCAGATTGCAGATGGCGCCGGTCGGCTTCGCCAGGATGTGAAAGGCCGGCGGAGCGTTGGGCGGCATGGTCAACGCCGGCCCCAGCGCGGCCAGGCTGTCGGATGGTGGTTCAAGCATGGTTGGGTGTACTTGTCTCCCGCACGCAACAAAAGCCAACGTCACAAAAGCCGAAGTCCGGCTTGGAGTATAACATACCTTCAAACCGGCAAACATCAAACCGCAAAGACCAAAGGGGCGCGAAGAACAGCAAAAAGCAAGAAAAACTGATTCACCACATTTTCATGCCTCGGGGTGTCCCCAAGTCAGAGTGTCTGCGGTTTAGCTGTTCTTGCTGTTGTTTTTCCTTTGCGTTCTTTGCGCCTTTGCGGTTTGTAGCTTGTTGTTAACCCCCCAGGCGCGCCCAGTACATGGCCCAGGCGGTCAGGCCGTCGTAGAGGCGCTGCACGCGGAAGAACTCGTTGGGCGCGTGGAAGTCCTCGTCCGCCGTAGAGAATGAGAAGAAGACGGTGTCGATGCCTAGCAGACGCTGGAACAACTCGCTCACGGGCAGCGTGCCGCCCATGCGCACCTTGAGCGGCGTCTGCGCGTAGACCGCACTCAGTACCTCCACCGCCGTGCGCAGGCCCGCGTGGTCGTCGGGGATGCGGTAGGGCAAGGCATCGTGTCCGCCCTCGCGCACCGCCAGCGTTACGCCGGACGGCGTGTGCGCGTGCAGATGGCGCACGACCTTGGCGGCGATGTCCTCGGGCTGCTGGTTGGGAACCAGGCGACAGGTGATCTTCGCCATCGCCTCGGCGGGGATGACCGTCTTGGAGCCGGCCCCCTGGTAGCCGCCGCCCATGCCGTTGATCTCCAGCGTAGGCCGCACCCACATGCGCTCCGCCGTGGTGTAGCCCGCTTCGCCGAAGAGAGCGGGCGCGCCCACCTCGCGGCGGTAGACGCCATCGTCGAAGGGCAGCGCGGCCAGCTCGGCGCGCTCGGCTGCGCTGAGTTCGGCCACGTCGTCATAGAAGCCCGCCACCGCCACGCGGCCGTCGGCCGTGTGCAGGCTCGCCACCAGCGCGGCGAGGGCGTGCAGCGGGTTCGCCACGGCGCCGCCGTGCCGCCCCGAATGCAGATCCTTGGCCGCGCCGCGCACGCTGAACTCCATGCCCGTCATGCCGCGGCTGGAGACCGTAACCGACGGCTCGTCGATGCGCCACATGGCCCCGTCCGCCGACAGCGCGAAGTCGGCAGCGAGGCGCGCGGCGTTGGCGGCGATGAACGGCTCCAGGCTGGGGCTGCCCACCTCCTCTTCGCCCTCGAAGAGGAACTTGACATTGAGCGGCAGCCGTCCGTCCGTCGCCATGTAAGCCTGCGCGGTCAGCAGCGGGATTAACATAGGCCCTTTGTCGTCCGACACGCCGCGGCCATAGAGGCGCCCGTCGCGCACCTCCGGCGCAAAGGGGTCGCTGAGCCACTTCTCGCGCGGGTCGGGCGGCTGTACGTCGTAATGGCCGTACACCAGGATGGTCGGCGCGGCGGGCGCGTGCAACCACTCGGCATAGACCACGGGATGCCCGCCGGTGGCGATGATCTCGACGGCGTCGAGGCCGGCCTCTGCCAGCCGCGCCGCCACCCATTGCGCCGCCGCCGCCATGTCCGCCTGATAGGCCGGGTCGGTACTCACGCTGGGAATGGCGGCGAACTCCTGCAGCGCCGCCAGCGCCTGCGCGTGATGCATCTCCAGGTAGGCGTAGACATCGCCTGGTTCGCCGGTCATCTTAGCGCCCGCCGTCAATGGGCAGAACCTGCCCGGTGATCCAGCCGGCGTAGTCCGACGCCAGGAAGAGCGTGCCGTAGGCGATGTCCTCCGACGTGCCCAGGCGGTGCATGGCGATGCGCTGAATCAGCGCCTCTTGGCCCTCATCGCCATTGGACTGCCACTGGCGCTCGGTGGTGGGATTGGAGAGTACGAAGCCCGGCGCGACGTTGTTGACCGTGATGTTGTACGGCCCCAGTTCGTGGGCGAGCTGGCGCGTGAGGTTGATCTGCCCCGCCTTGGCGGATGCGTAGGCCTGGATGCCGGTCAGGCTTGGCCCCAAGCCGGCGCCGCTGGAAATGTTAATGATGCGGCCATATTTTGCAGATTTCATTGCGGGAGCCACTGCCTGCGCACAATAGAATGCGCCGGACAGGTTGACCGCAATGATGGCGTTCCAATCCTCCTCGGACACCTCTTCCAGCGGACGGCCTACCTGCCCCAGCACGCCGCCGGCGTTGTTCACCAGCACATGCACTTGCCCGTCGGCGGAGGAGGCTTCGGCCTCGCGCACGAAGGCAAAGACGGCGGCGCGGTCGGCGACATCCACGGCGCGCGCCGTGCAGCGTCCGCCCGCCTCTGCCGCCAGGCGCGCCGTCTCTTCCACTTGGGGCAGGCGACGGCTGCACGCCCACACGTTGGCGCCCAGCTCGGCAAATAGGATCGCCATGACGCGGCCAAAGCCGTGCGAGGCGCCGGTGACAATGACGGTTTTGTTGGGGAATTCGATCTTCATGGTCGCTCGTTCCTTTGTTCAATAGGCCACTGATTGAATGGATAAAATAGATCGGCACAGATTGATCTGTGAATATCTCTTGCATCTGTGTTGATCAGTGTCCGCTGTTTCTAATCCAATGTGATGTTCTATTTGGATAGTTCGGTAGGTTGTAAGCATGCGGACACTCTAGCCCGGCAGCTTCGGTCGCAGCGCGGCGATTTCCGGCTGCGCCGCCTCCAGCGCCGCGCCGATGGCGAGCGCCTGGCGGTCCGCGCCGGGGCGGGTGACGATCTGCAAGCCCACGGGCAGCCCCGCGGCGCTGAAGCCCGCTAGGACGCTGTGCGCCGGGAAGCCGGTCAGGTTATAGGGCGCGCTGCGCCGCGCTTCGGAGGCGCCCGCCTCGCCGATCAGGGCTGGGTCCTCCGCCGGGGCGACCCACGCCACTGTGGGCGAGAGCAGCGCGTCGACCTGGTTGAAGCTGTCGAGCATGGCCGCGGCCAGATAGCGGCAGAACTGCTGCCCGCGCACATAGGCCATGACGGGCACGGCGAGGCCTAGCTCCAGCTGTTGGCGCGTGTCCGGCGCGTAGTCCTGTGGACGCTCGCGTAGCCAGCGCGCGTGGATGGCTGTCGCCTCCGGCGCGATCACAGTCAGCATCAGCCCGTCCGCCAAGTCGAGGTGGGCGATCTCGACGGGGACCAGCTCGGCCCCCAACGCGGCCAACTTGGCGCAGGCCTGCTCGCAGACCGCCGCGACTTCGTCCTCCATCTCCGCTCCGGCGAAGTGCGCCGTCACCATGCCCAGGCGCGCGCCGCCCAACGCCGCCGGCTGTAACGGCTGCGGACGGTTCCCGCACATGGCGTCGAGCATCAACGCCGCGTCTGCGCTGGAACGCGCCAACGGCCCAGCGTGGTCGAGCGACCACGAGAGCGGAAAAATGCCCTGCAGCGGCGTCAGCGCGTAGGTCGGCTTCAGCCCGGCGACGCCGCAGTAGGCCGCGGGCACGCGGATCGAGCCGCCCGTGTCCGTGCCCAGCGCGGCATAGCATAGGCCTGCAGCTACCGCCGCGGCCGAGCCGCCGCTGGAGCCGCCTGCGGTGCGCGCCGGGTCCCACGGGTTGCAGGTCGGCCCCACGTCGGGGTGGACGATGCCGTAGGCGAATTCGAGCATGTTGGTTTTGCCCACGATCACAGCCCCAGCCGCACGCAGACGCGTGACGATCTCGGCGTCCGCCTGCGGCACATGCCCGGCGAGGATGCGCGAGCCGCAGGTCGTGGGCGTGTCCGCCGTGTCCGCCAGGTCCTTGAGCGCTACGGGGATGCCGTGCAGCAGCCCTCGGTCGAGGCCGCGCGCCAATTCGGCCTCGGCCTGGCGCGCGGCGGCGAGGGCGTTGTCCGCCATGACGGTGATGAAGGCGTTGAGCGTAGGGTTGAGCGCCTCGATGCGCGCCAGGCAGCGCTCGGTCACTTCCACGGGCGAGAGTTTGCCCGTGCGATAGCGCGCCGCTACCTGTTCAATCGAGGCGAAGAGAATGCTGTCGTCGTCGGCATTGCGGTCTTCCGGGGCGACGCGCGGCCCATGTGTGACGGCATGCAGCGCGGCGCGGGCCGGCAGCGCGGCGGCTGCCCAGGGCAGCCCGGCTGTGGGCCAACGTTCCAGCTCCAGCGCGCCGAGCTGGGCGTCCGCCGCCAGCACGGCGCGCACGGCGGGCAGCAGCAACTCGGCGCGCTCCGCCGCCAGCTCATGGCCGTTGACCGCGGCCAGCCGCTGCACGAACTCGGCATTCACCGTCGGCAGTTGCGTGGCTGCGCTGGGCGACGTCATGCGAGCAGCCCCACCAGCACGTCGAGGTTGTCCGTGCTTTGCGAACGTCCGCCCTCTTCGATCTCGCGGATCAACTCCATGACTTTGGCCGTCAGCGGCGTGGGCACGCCGACGCGCGCTCCGGCCTCGACGATGGGGCCAAGCTGCGCCTCGGCCTCAGTCTTGCGCTTGCGCACCGCCAGG
>JBBSBO010000245.1:0-5043 GCA_038251215.1 Caldilineales bacterium | reverse complement strand
TCCATCACGCTGTGCAGCTCGCTGTCCAGCAGCCGCGCGTCGGGTCGATTGGCGGGCGGGTCGGACCAGTCTACAAAGTATTTGGGCGGGGCAAACTCGCCGCGCGCGCCGGCGGCGTCTTCCTCCAGAAGAGCCGGCTCCGGACCGGCCGCTTGGCGGCGGCGCTGCATGAGGCAGGCGTTGGAAGCGATGCGGTAGAGCCAGGTGGAGAGCTGCGACCGCCCCTCAAACTTGGGCAGCGCCTGGATCGCGCTGAGGAAGGTCTCTTGCAGCGTCTCCTCGGCGTCGTGCGGATTGCCGCACATGCGCAGCGCCACGTTATAGATCGTGCGTTGGTGGCTTTCGACAATGGCGGCCAAGGCGCGCGCGTCGCCCTGCTGGGCGCGTGCGATCAAGGCTTGCTCGTCCACGAGCTGCTCAGGCGGGGGCTGGGCGTGCGGCGCGCTCATCTCGCCGCTATGCCGGGTTACCGTCGCCGGCGGCGTCGCGGTCTGGGTCATCAGCTGGCGGCGCAGGTCGCTCTGCCGCAGAGGGCTGCGCGGCGAGCGCCTGCTCGAGTTCTTCATTGAGCGCCAAGATTTCGGCCTCGCGCGCCTGCAGCAGCCCCTCCAGGTCGGCCTTGGCATCGGCCAACGTGTCCAGTTCGCTTTGCACCTGGCCCAGCAAAATGTTCAAGGCGCTGAACTCGGCCTCGCGGCCGTGCAGCTGCGTCTCCAGCCCGATCTTCTCGTCCGCCAGCTTATAGGCTTCGTCTTGCGCCTGGCCCAGCAGCTTGTTGAGCGCGCTGACCTCGGCGTCGCGGGCGTGGACCTGCGCCAGGAGTTGGCTGCGGCTTTCCTCCGGCTGGGCCGCTTCAGACGCTTCGACAGCGGACGCTGCGATGGCGGACGCTTTTCCCTCCGCCTGCGGCTTTTCGAGGCTTGCCAGGCGCGCGCGCAACGCCTCCGCGTCTTGGTCGCGCTGCTGCAGGGCGGCGGCCAACTGTACCGCCATCGAGGTCAGCGCGTTCACGCTCTCGCTCAGGACGAGGAGGCGCGCTTTGCTGTCCGTCAGGGCGGCTTCAGCCGGACTATGATGCCCGCCGGCGTCCGCGCGCTTAGGCTCCGGCTCGGGAGCGGCCTTGTGCGGCACATCGGCTGCGGCTTCCGTTGCGGCTTCATCTGTGACCTCGGCTGTGGCTGCGATCTCAGCCTGGGCTGCGTCGGGTGCAGGCTCCGGTGGATGGGGCGGCTCGGCCTGCACAGGCGGAATTTCCACCGGCGGCGCGGCTGGGGCTTCGACTTCGGCTTCGGCAGCCTCTGCCGGCGAGGGTTCTTCGCGCTGGGTGGGCACGCGCTCGGCCTGCGCGGCAAGGCGAGCGCTCTCCGCCTGCGCCAGGGCCAGCGCCTGCTCCAGTTCATCTACATGGGCGGAGGCAGCCGCGCGCTCGTCTTCCACCTCTTGCGCCAACCCCTCGGCGTGCGCGGCGACCTCGGTGCGCGCCTGCTCGGCCTGCTCCCACTTGGACTGGAGGGCCGCCCGGTCGGCGGCGAATTGCTCGGCCCGCTCGCGCTGCGTGGCGAGCTGGGCGCGCACGGTCTCCAGGTCATCCTCGCGGCGCTTGAGCGTGCCCTGCGCCGTCTGCAGCCGGCCTGCGTAGTCGGCTTCGATGCGCCGGCGTCCCGCGCGGCCGATCAGCCAGACGAGCAAACATCCCAAGAGGAATGCGCCCGCTATAATCCCAACTTGGCTATATTGGGATAGAGTGTCCATTCGCTGCCTCCCACTGTGTGAGGGGTCAAGGGACCGCCGCCCTACGCGTCGAAATGGTTTCGGGCATCGGGCGGGGCCGGTCTTATTCGCCGCGGCGCGCTTGCTCCAGCTCGGCGTTCAAGTCGGCGATGCGCGCGTTGGCCTGGCTGAGTGCATCATCCTTCAACTTCATCATCGTGGCGGTAAGCACCGCCATTTCGCCCGCAGCGTCGGCGTGGGCGCGCTGGGTGCGCAATTCCATCTCTTCTTTGACGTCGGCAAAGGCTGCGCTCTCGCGGCGCAGCTTCTCCAGCTCGGCCTGCATTGCGGCGAGCGACGACTCGCGCCCCTCTAGCTGCTTGTGCAGGGACACAGCGCGCTGGTAGGCCTCGACCAGTGCCGTATCCTTGTTGGTCGCAGCCTCATCCGCCTTATCGGCGCGGGCGCGTGCCTTCATCAGATCTTCTTGCAGGCGCTCGAGTTGTGCAGCAAGCTCAGTCTGCTGCTCCTGCACTTCCACCTCTTGCGCGCGCGTGGCAGCGACGTGGGTAGCGTCAGCGTCAGCAGCTTCGGCCGCTGCAGCAGCAGCAGCGGCGGCTTCTTGCTGGGCGGATTCAAGCTCCGCCAGCCGGCGCGTCAAGTCAGCGGCCTCGGCGGCGTGCGCCTGAGCCTGCTCGTCCAGGTCGATCTTCTCATCTTGCAATGCATCGCGTTCAGCCTGGAGCGCGGCGACTTGCGTGCGCGCTTGCTCGGCTTGTTCTTCGGCGCTCTTGACGTTGCGCTGCAAGCGGCTGACTTGCTCGTTGGCCTCGGCGGCTTCGCGCTCGGCGCGGCGGCGCTTGGCCTCCAGGTCGGACGCGCGCGTTTCCGTCTCATTCAGGCGGCGGCTCCAGCCGATGCGCGTAAAGAGCCAGCCGATGATCAGGCCGATGATGCCGGCCGCGGCATAGAGGACATAGGGGTTGCTCATCAAAGCTGCCGGATTCATAGCGCCGCCTCCTTGTGTGAATGGTTTGCGAACCAAAAGACTGGTCAATCCAACAGGCTGTTCAATCCAAAAAGCGGTGCAGCGCGACGTAGTCGATCTTGGCGTTGTGGCGCGCATCCACCGGCAGGCGGCGCACGACGCGCACGTCATCCACGTGCGCCCAGGCCAATTCGTGCAGTAGGCGCGGCGCGAGATCCTCCTGCGCAAGATCTTTCTGCGTAGGATGTCCCCTCACACTACCGTATAGCTCGACTACAAGCAAACGCCGTTCACGGTGGACGACGAATGCCGCGCGCTTGATTTGCGCATAGCGGTAAGCGATGCACTCCACGGCAAAGGGGTAGAGCACGCCGCGGTCATCCTCCACGCGCGCTAGGCAGCGCCCCAGGAGCCACAGGCGGCCCGCGTCGTCGAAATAGCCGGCGTCGCCCGTGCGATGCCACACCGTCTGACCCCCCGCCTGGCCCTCCGTATGGCCCACGCGAAATTTGGTCTCGGCGTCGCCCTGGCCCTGCCAATAGCCGGGCAGCACGTGCGGCCCGCTCACGACGATCTCGCCCGCCGCGCCGGGCGGCAACACAGAACGGGCGAACTCCTCCGCCGTCAGCGGCGCCCGCGGCTCGCCCCAGCGGTCAGGCAGAATGCGCACCGTCGCCGCGGGGACCGGCTTGCCCGCCGGCAGCCCGCCCCCCTGCGCCATGACCTGCACGTCCTGCGCCGAGATCTCCTCTAGGTTGATATGCGCGATCGGTTCGGCTTCGGTCGAGCCGTAGACCGCCGTGATGCGCGCGCCGGACGCCAACGCCGCCACGCGCTGCATCAGGCCGGGCAGCACCGGCCCGCCGCCGGTGAAGACGCGCGTCACGCCGGGCAGCGTGACGCCCGCGGCCGCGCCCTGGCGCGTGAGCCGCTCGAGCAGCGCGGGCGAGGCCTCGAGGCAGGTGACGCCCTGCCCCGCGATCTGCCGCAGCAGCGGGGCGGCTTTCACTGCGCCCGGGCGGCGGATGTCCACGGCGGGGATCAACGTACACACGCCCGCAGCAATATGCGAAAGTACGAAGATGGGCAGCGTCGAGAGGACCACATCCGCCTCGCCCAGCTGCTGCATGTCGACCAAGACGCGATGCTGCTGCCGCAAGAAGCCGTGGGTGCGCACGGCCATTTTGGGCGCGCCCGTACTGCCGCTGGTGAAGGTCGCCAGCGCCGGCGTGTCCGGCGTACACGGCGCGATTTCCTCGTCGACGGGCAGGCCGCGGGCGTCGCGCCAACGCACTGCCCCCAGCGCGCCGATGCCTGTGGCGAGCTTAACCCGAATGCGCCGCAGCGCGGGCGAAAGCAGGCGCAGCAGATGCGCCTTGGGCGTGGCGAGCAGCGCGGCGGGCGGGGCCAACTCGCAGCAACGCTCGATGTGTGCCCGGCCCGCCGACGGGTCTACGAAGACGGCGATCAGCCCCAGGCGCAGACAGGCGGCGAGGGCGACATACAGCTCGGCGGCCATGGGGTGAAAGATGAGCACGCGGTCGCCCATAGCCAGCCCCTGGCGGCGCAGCAGGGTCGCCGCCTGCCCGGCACGGGCATCCAGTTCGACAAAGGTCAACGTGCGCGGGGCGCGGGCGGAGCCTTCGATCAGGGCGCGCGCCTGCGGGCGACGCTGCGCCTGGGCGCGCAGGAGATGGGCGAGGTTGGCATCCGCGCCGCCGGGCGCGGCGTCTTCCGACCCCGCGTGCGTCGTGCCCGCGTGCGTCGTGAGGGGCAAGGCGTTAGCGTCCCGTCGTAAAGACCACCGCGCCGTAGCCGACAACCTCCTGGCGCGGGCTGCAGGTGTCGCCGGAATTGCGATAGTCCAGCACGTGCGCGGTCCAGCCCAGCCGCCGGGCGATTGCCATCAGGCACAGGATCGGCGCCAATCCGCAGGCTTGGCCCGCAGCCGCAGCGGCGGCATCGCCCGCGGCAATGGCGTCAAGCAGGGCGCGGTCGGCCTGCTGCGCCTGCGCGTAAGGCAAAAAGTGGCTGAGGTCGGAGCTGACGACCACGAGGCTCGCCGGGTCGTGCGCCAGGCATATCGCCAAGTCCGCGGCGACCGCCGCCGGATCCACGCGCGCGCCGAAGAGCATGGGCACGATGCGGCAGCCGGGCAGGGCCGTCTGCAAGAAGGGCAGCTCCACTTCCAGGGAATGCTCGGGCGCGTGCGCGGCGTCCGCCAGGCGATAGAGCTTGCCCTGCGCCGCCATCGCGTCCGTCTGCTGCGTGTGTACAGACGCCTCGCCCAGCGGCGTGGCGAAGGCGCGGGCACGCGTCAACCCCACGCCCTGCAACGGCACGTA
>JBBSBO010000244.1:0-5047 GCA_038251215.1 Caldilineales bacterium | reverse complement strand
CCGCACCTCTACGAGCGCTTTAGGTGCTTGACGTTTTAGCCACTGCGAGGGTAGTAACAAGAAGAGGGGCGCCGGCAAGACACCGGCGCCCCTCTTTTGATCAAACCATACTACCGATCGGCGAGGGTTATTGCACCTCGGCCATCAGTTCCGCCTGCATGGCGTTGGCATTCTCGGTCAGCGCGTCGAGCGTGGCCTGCACGTCGGCGCCCTGCATGATCTCGTTGAAGGCCTGCGTGGCGGCATCGCGCACCGACTGGTAGGAGATGAGCTGCGGCTCATACTTGCCATAGGGCAGAAGCTCCACGGCTTGCGCCCACTGCACGTTCTCGCTCAGGTAGTCGGTCAGGTATTGCGACGTACTCGCACGTGTGGGGAAGTAGCCGCTGATCTTGTCCCACTCCGCCTGGATTTCGGGCGAGGTGAACCACTTGATGAAGATCCAGGCCGCCAGTTCTTGCTCGGGCGTGGTGCGCAGGATCATGATGTCGCCGCCATAGACGTTCTGCACCGGCTCGGCAGTGGTGTGCGGGATCGCCGCTACGCCCCACACATCCGCGTCGCGCCCTTCCTGCTCGGCGATCGTCTGGATGTCGGTCTCATAGAACGGGATGCCGGAGCTGGAACCCATGGAGAAGACGGCGTTGCGCGCCGCGAACTCGGTGTTGGGGTAGCCTTCGGTGAAGAAGAAGGCGCAGCCGTCGTCGTACATGCCCTTGAGGAAGGTCATGGCCTCGATCGTAGCCGGATTGTTATACATATACTCGGTGCCGTCCGCGTTGAGGATGTCGCCGCCGAAGGCCAACGTCCAGGCCGCCACTGCCGAAGCGTCGTCGCGCAGGATGAAGCCGCCGGAGCCATCGCCCTTGGCTTCCGCCGCGGCGCAGGCCATCGTGCGGAATTCATCCGGCGTGGCGGGCGGGCCGTCGAAGCCGAGTTCTTCCAGCCACGTCTGGTTGTAATACAGCATTTCCATCGAGCGGTTGGGGGGGAAGCCCAGGCGCTGGTTGTTAAAGGCAGGGTGAACGCTCTGATCGAAGAAGCTGGCATAGAAATCGGCCTGGTCTTCGGCGCTCAGGCCCCAGGTCGGGTCGTTGAGCAGCGTGTTGAGGTCGAGGAGGGCGTCGTTCAACTGGTAGAAGGCCTGGTCATTCTGATAGCCGGCGATCAAGGCGGCGGGCTGTTCGCCGGCCGCGATGCTGGCGTTGACCTTGTCGCGGATCTCATCGTAGCCGCCCTGGCTCTGCGATTCGACGGTGATGCCGCACTCGTTGGACTGATTGAACTGGTCCAGCAGCGTGATCAGTTTTTCCTCGCGCGAGCCGGTGTGGTTGTGCCACCAGATTACGTTCTGGCCGCTGGGGTCCACGCCCGCCCATTCGCCTTCCGTCGCCGGCGCACAGGCGCCGTCAGCGGCGGCGGCAGGCTCGGCCGCGGTCGCGCCTGCCGCAGGCGCCGCAGCCGGGGCCGTGGCGGGGACTGCGCAGGCTGCCAGGAGCAGAACAAAGCTCGACAGCAAAACGATCATCCAAATGTTCTTGTGACGCATAGTGTTCTCCTTGTTGGTATCCCTATTGTAAGACTTTAACTGCGTTCAGAACTGAGCTTAGTTTACCAATCTTCTTGAAAACCAGCAGCTTCCAAGAAGAACCTGCAAAGGATACGGGTGGAAATTCGATTGATTCGGTTCTATATGTGGACGGCGATGGAGTTGCCGTTGAACCCTTGTCTTAGCCTTTTATGCCCGTGCTCGCGATGCCTTCGATGAACTGCCGCTGTGTGAAGAAATAGATGATCAGGATCGGCGCAATCGTGATGATCGAGCCGGCCATCTGTAGGTGAAACTGCGCGCCGGCTTCATCCAGAAAAGCGAGCAGCCCATAGGAAATGGGCCGCCAGTCCGGCGTGGTGGTAACCAGGATCGGCCACGCCAGCGCGTTCCACGAACCGATGAAGGTGAAGAGAGCCAGCGTCATCACCGCCGCCTGCGACAGCGGCAAGATCACGCGCAAGAGATAGATCAAATGCCCCGCCCCGTCGATCTGGGCGGAATCCCACAATTCATTCGGGATCTGTTGAAAGAATTGGCGCAGCAGAAAGATGCCAAAGGCGCCCGCCATGAAGGGAATCGTCAAGGCCGGCCAATTGTTGATCCACGGGATGGGGCCGATGCGCCCCAGCCACGAGACGGTGATGAAGTTGGGCACCCACGTCACGGCTTCGGGCAGCATCAGCGTGGAGAGCAGCAGCGCGAAGAGGAATGTCTTGCCGGGGAACTCCATGCGGGCGAAGGCGTAGGCCGCCAGCGTGCAAAAGACCAGCGTGCCAATCACCGTGATCAGCGTGATCTTGACGCTGTTCATGAAGTAGAGCGAGAAGTTAGCGTCGCGCCAGGCTTTTTCGTAGTTGAGCCACTGCGGCGAGCTGGGCAGCCAGGCGCCGCCCGTCGCTTCCGTCAGGTTCATCAGCGAGACGCTGATCGTGTACAGAAAGGGCACAATCGAGACGACGGCGCCCGCGATCAAGATCACGTAGGTGAACAGCTGCCCGGCGTCGAAGGGACGCCGCACAGGCTGCGGTGTAATAGGCTTGCGCTCGACGCCGTCTACCAGTATAGGGGATGCCGGCGCCGCAGTCTGACTAGCCATAGAATACCCTCGAGCTTGCTAGGCGATTGTTGACGGCGGTCAGCGCCAGGATGATGAGCAGCAGCAGGATCGCCAGGGCGGAGGCGTAGCCGTAGCGCGTGTCGCGCTTGAACGTCTGGAAGATCACGATGCTGGCGGTGTCCGTCGTGCCCAGCGCGGCGGCGGTGCGCATCACGTAGATATGGTTGAAGGCCTTGAAGGTGCCGATGACGGAATAGAGCGTGAGGAAGTAGATCGTAGGCGAAAGCAGGGGCAGCGTGATGTTGCGGAACTGCGCCCAACGCCCGCCGCCGTCAATCGAAGCGGCCTCGTATAGCTCGCGCGGGATGTTGCCCAGGCCCGCCAAGAAGATCACGGTGTTGAAGCCGACAAAGGTCCACGTGCCGTAGATAATGATGACCACCAGCGCCAGGCTTGGCCCCACCGCCCATGTGGGCAGATGCATGGAATTGCCCGCCAGCATCTGGAAGATGCCGGTCGGCTCGTTGAGCCAGGCCAGCGGGTCCGCGCCCAGCCCGCGCATGATAGCGTTGAGCGGCGCGTTGGGCCGGCTGGAGAAGATGATGCGAAAGACGGCGGCCGTGCCCACAATCGGAGCGATGTAGGGGACGAAGTAGATGATGCGGAAGCCGGACTTGCCCCAAATGTCCTGGAAGAGCAGCGCGGCCAGCAGCAGGGCAATGCCCAACTGGATCGGGATGGTGCCCAGCGAGTAGTAGAGGGTCGCCAGCAGGCCATACCACCACGTAGCGTCGCCCGCGGCGATGGCGCGCGGCAACTCGCCGATCAGGAACCAGGCGGCTACCATCAAGAAGGCGGCCGCGGCCAAGCGCAGCGCGGTGCTTAAGGTGGATTGGCGGTGGCTGGCGCTCTGCCATAGCTGCCAGGCGATCAGCAGCAGCAAAAAGCCCGCGCTGATCGTGATCAGTTGCGACCAAATATCCAGCCCCTCGCCCGCCTCCAGGGCAGTGGCATAGGCAAGCTGGATGTCGGTCCAGGTCAGCCAGGTCAGAAAGGCCGCGCTGAGCAGCATGACCGACGCGCCGATGAAGACGCCGGTAGCGCTGTAGAGTACTTCGCTGCGCGGCTGCCGGCGCGCCACAAACCAGTGCAAGGCAATGCCGGCGATCAGCGTGAGCAGCGCAGCCCACAGCGCCAGCTGGATGGCGGGCGCGGTCAGCGCCTCGCCCATCAGCCGCCGAAAGACGGCCTCGGTGCGGCCTTGCGTGCGCATCAACCGCGGCACATCCAACACGGCGGGCAGGGCGCGGAAGATAAAGTAGATAAAGAGCAGCAGCCCCGCGCCGATCACCGTGCCGGGCAGCGCCCAAATCCAGAAGGAGCGGCGCTTTTCCAACGCGGCCCGGCGCGCCTGCGTCACGCTGCGCAGCGCCAGGTAGACGAGCAGCGCCGCCAGCCAAAAGAAGAGCACATAGGCCAGGTTATCGACAGCCTTGACGTAGTTGCTCAGCCCGCTATAGCGCCCCACGATCTTGTTCAACCCCACCAGGGTGCTTTCGTAGGCGGCAAAAAGCAGGGGGAAAAGACCGAAAACGCCAATGATGAGAAACGCGGGGAAGAGGAACAGATAGGCCAGCAGCGCCTCGCGCAGCTTGCGCCCGCGGCGACCCACAAACAGCCCCGTTCGAGTCGCTGGCGCAGCGCTCACCTGGTTGTCGACGGCGGTTGTGCTCACGGGTGCTGGATTTCTCCTTGCCTGTCTGCTGCGGGACCTGTCTGCTCGACATCTGGTCTGCGCCCGGCGGCGAACGCTGGGCGAGGTCTGGCGACGCGCCCCTATTGTACACTATGGCCGCGCAATTGCCTACCGCGATCGCGCTATTTTGGAGGCTTTCGCGTGTCAGCTAGACGCTTCAACTAGGTTCGCGCACGCGCAATCGCGGAATGTTTACGCATTGTTAACAAATTGCAGGGAATCGCCGCGGGGTGCGCGCCTACTCGCGCACGATGTGCGTGCCCGTGCGGCCATAGACGGCGCGCTCCAGGTTCTCCGGGCTGGTGATGGCGCAGCGCACATGCGGGTTGGACGACGCTTGCAGCAGGCGGATGCAGGCCTCCACTTTCGGCTTCATACTGCCGGCGGCGAAGTGACCTTCGGCCAAATAGCGTCGCGCCTCGGCGAGGGTTACGCGCGCCAAGTCGGTTTGATCGGGTTGGCCAAAGTGCAGGGCGACATGCTCCACACTGGTGCTGATCAGCAGCAGGTCCGCGCCCAGCCGCGCGGCCAGCAAGCCGCTGGCGAGGTCCTTGTCGATCACCGCGGCCACGCCGCGCAGCTCGCCGCTGCGGTTGCGCGTGACGGGGATGCCGCCGCCGCCCACGGCAATCACGATCCAGCCGGCCGTCACCGCTTCGGCGATCGCCTGCTGCTCGATGAT
>JBBSBO010000243.1:0-5063 GCA_038251215.1 Caldilineales bacterium | reverse complement strand
GCCCTCTTCCAGTTTTTTGACGACGAAATAGCCGTCCGAGCTGACGCTGAAGACATAGAAATTGTCGCTGTCGACATAGCGGAAGATGAGGCCGCCCTCGTTGACCAGCGGCCCGGCGGCGTGGCTCACTTCCACGCCGGCGAGAAAGTCGGCCGCGCTGAGATCGCTGCTGCTCCAGGCGAGCACGTTGTCGGCGTCGATGCTGATGTGCAGGGCGCCTGCTTTGTAGTAGACGGCTGTGTCGCTGTCATAGGAGGTTTCCCATGCGTCGTCGTCGGCGCTGAAATCGTCGACGAAGTCCGGGTCGCCGTCCGCAATCTGTGCGGCGCGGTCGAGCGGCGATGCCTGGGCGGCAAGGCGGTCCGGCGGAGCGGCATGCGCCGCAGGGAACGGGTAGATTCCTGAAAGCAGAATAGCTGCAACTAATGTACAAGAGAGGAGCCGAGCCAACCAACGTGAGGACATCCTAGCGGACATCATAAACCTCCCATGGATGATGGAATGTGAGGGACAATTGAACGGACCAGGGGATCGGCTGTCAATCGTATGTCAAAACAGCGATGCGCGCAACGCCCATTATTCTTGACTGCTGTGATTCGGCGCTTGCGGCTAGCGAGGAGGAGCGGGCGGATTAAGAGCCACGCGCCGCTGTTCGGTTTCAATCACGTCTTGCATGGCGTCTTCCACGTAGGGGTAAGCCAGCCAGATGGAGGCCATGCCGAAGAGCGCGCCGGTGAGCGAACGCAGCAGCCAGTCGCTCTCGCGCAGCCCGAACATCTGGCTCAGCCCATCGACCGCCATCGGCACGAGCAGGAGCAGATAGAGTTTGATGCTGGGCGGGCGGATGCGGCCGCGCACGAGCGCGAAGATCAACCCCGCCGCCAGGACCGAGCCGTAGATGGCAAGGTCGCGCTGGCAGAGCGCCACCTTGTAGCCCGCCAACGGGTTGCCGACAAAGCGGCGTTGGCCGAAGAGGTCAAGGCCGGGCTGCATCCCCAGCGCTTCCAGCTCGTGCAGATGCGGTGCATGCAGCGGCCCGAAGAGGAAATAGCTGTGATCGGGCAACTGATGGCAGAGGAAGGAGTAGACGCCGTAGATGATGCGCGCGGGCCAGATCAGCCCGAAGTGCATGAAGATGGGCGCAGAGAGCGGGATGAGGATATAGAGTGCCCAGGCCGTGTTGAAGAGCGCCAGCCAATGGCGCGCAATGCCCATGACCAGGCGGTTGGCGTAGTCGGACAGGCGTGCCTCGAAGGCGCTGCGCGGCGCGGGCGCAACCGACGCGGCAGCAGTGGGTTTTACCTGGACTTCATGCGTCATACTGCGATCACCTGGATAGTTCCATCGACAATCATGATCCGCCCCGCGCTTGGATGGACGCGAGCAGCGCGTCACGCAGCGCGCCCGCATCGTGCGGCGGGACCAGCGTCTCGGCGCCGGGTATCTCTACGACCGGTATTACGTCGCGGTAGCGGGCAAAGTCGCGGGGATCGTCTGCGATGTTGCGTTCGACCAGCGTGAAAGGCAGCACCTCTTGCAGATCGCGCAGCAAGTCGTGCAGTTCATCGCACAGGTGACAGCCCGGCTTGGCGTAGAGCGTCACCGTGAGCGGGCCGCGGGCCGGATCGGGCGCAGGCATCAGCCGCGCGCTCCGCCGCTGACGGCCGCGCCGCTGAGAAAGCCGATATAGGCAGGGACGAGGGGCAGCACACACGGGCTGAGAAAGCTGATCAGCCCGGCGGTGAGGGCCAGGGGCGCCGCTGCCAACAGGCTCACGCTGATGATGTCGCCGCCCGTTCCGGAGCTGAGCGCGAGCGATTCCTCCAGCGAAAAGACCCATTCATTCAGGAACATGAAGCGCGTGGTGAGGCTGGCGAGGCTGTCGGTCCATAGCAAGAAGGCGACATAGAACAGGAAGAAGCCGCTGATCAGGCTGACAATGCCCGCGTGGCGGTTGAGCCGGCGCAGAGCGCGCGTCGCCGTGCTGAACATGGCGCCGGTAATCAGAAACGGGATGCCCAGGCCGAGGCTGTAGATGGCGAGCAGGATCGCGCCTTGCCCGGCGGTGGCGCTGTCGCCGGCGAGGAAGAAGATGCTGGCCAAAATCGGGCCGATACAGGGCACCCAGCCCGCGCTGAAGCTGACGCCCAGCAGCGCGCTGCTGAGATAGCCCCAGTTGCGGTTGACGTTGTGCATCTCCGTCACGCGCTTTTCGGTGTAGAGCAGCGTGTTGAAGAAGTCGAGGATGCTCACGAGCGCGGCCGCGGCGGGATTACGCGCCAAGTCCGTGCGGCTCTGGATCGACGTCGAGAGCCAACGAAAAACGCCGAGCGTGGCGAGGCCGAGGACGATCAGCAGGATGGCGCCCAGCCGCTGGATTACAGGCAGGTACTGGTTGAGGCTATGGCCCAGCAAACCGGCGGCGGAACCCAGCAGGGTGAATACGACCGTGAAGCCGGCGACAAAGGCGACGGCGTGCATAAAGACATGCAGACGGCCGGCGCCAACCGGCGATGCTTGGGCGCGTGGCGGCGTTGAACTGTCCGCACGCACCGGCTGCGGTGCAAGTTCAGCCATAGCTCTCCTCCTTCCCTAGTGGTCGCGTGGCGTGGACGCGGCTACCAGTTCCTCGATGGCGCCGAGTTCTTCTTCCAGGGCGTGCTGGCGACGGCTCATAAAGACGACATAGAGTGTGACCGCCGTCCACACGGCGACGAAGGCAGCAGCAAGATAGAACATAGCTATTCGATTTCCTCTCGTAGGTCGGCGACGGCGTCTTCCAGGCGCAGCTGGCGAAAGCGCATGATCATGAGCGTGCTGAAGAGTAGCGAGAACGCAATCACGCCAATAAAGAGCGTCTGCGTCATGCTGGCGCCCAGGGCGAAGTCGCCTTGTGCTTCGGGGTTGTCGCCGGAAAAGACGACCGGGTGGATCGAGCGAAACCAGCGTGCGCTGTAATAGGTGAGTGGCAGGCTGAGAAAGGCGAAGAGCGCATAGATGCTGCCGAAGCGCGCTTTGGTGAGGCGGTTGTCGATGCCGTTGCGAAAGAGCAGATAGGCGATGTAGAGCAGCACGGTGATCGTGGCGGTGGTCAGGCGCGGGTCCCACGTCCAGTAGGTGTTCCAAGTGGGCTTGGCCCAGAAGATGCCGGTGATGATCGTGCCGAAGCCGCAGATCGTGCCGACTTCGATGGCGGCTTGCGTGGCGCGATCCCAGTCCAGGTCGCGTGTGAGCAGATAGATAATGCTGCCCGCCAGCGAGACGAGGAAACCGGCCAGCGCGCCGAAGTTGCAGCCCATGTGCAGGTAGAAGATGCGCTGGGCGAGTTGTTCATCGCCCGCCAGGTTGAGCGCGGGGCGGGCATAGGAGAGCGAAGCCCACATCAGCGCGGCCATGGCGATCACCGTGGCGAGGTTCAACATCAGCAAGGCGATGCGCCCAACGCCGCGGGCGGCGCGCCTTTGGGGCAGTGCGGCAGTGGTCATGCTTAGGCATCCTCCCAAATCAGGTCGAAGACAAGAAACGCGATGGTGACAAAGACCAAATCATACACGCCCAGGATGATAAACCATCGCCCGAATTCTGCAAACGTGCGGCCATCCAGCACATTGGCGGTGAGGCCGACGCCCGCCACAAAGATGGGGACCATCACCGGCAGCAGCAGGATGGGCAGCATCGTCTCGCGCGCCCGCGTGCCCGCAGTCAGCGCGGCAAAGAGCGTGCCCACGCTCGCGTAGCCCAGCGTGCCCAGCGCCAGCCCCGCCAGGATCCAGGGATTGAAAAGGTTGACGCCGAAGATGACGAGGATAATGGGCACGATGAAGACTTCCATCGCCAGGATGAAGAGCGCCTGCGAGATCAGCTTGCCGAAGTAGATGGCGCTGCGGTCTACCGGGGCCAGCAGCAAGGCGGACAGGCTGCCGCGGTCGACCTCGGCGCCGAAGACGCGGTTGAGGCCAAGCACGCCGGCGAAGAGTACGACGACCCACAGCACGCCCGGGGCGACCATCTCGGCGCGCGGCACGCGCAGGTCAAAGGCCAGGCCGAAGACGACCACCGCCAGCACGCTGAAGGCGATCATGGTGCTGAGGATTTCTTTGGCGCGCACCTCGGCGCGCAGGTCTTTGGCGACGATGGCGCCCACCTTGCGCAGATAGGCGCGCGGGCCGCCGGCTGTGCGCATGGGCACGGGTTGGCTGTCCATGCGGGGCGCGGCGACTGAAGGGCTGGGGGAAGACGCGTGAATCGTCATGATTGGGCATCCGCGCTGGCGTACATACGGCGCAGTTGGGTTCCGTCTAGATGTTCGGTTGCTTCGCGCTGCACGATCTTGCCATTGCCCAGCAGGCAGACTGAATCCGCCCATTCCACGGCGCGGTCCAGGTTGTGCGTGGAGAGCAGGATGGCGCGGTTCTCCGCTCCCAGGCTGCGGATGAGGTCATGCAGCATCTGTGAACTGGTCTGGTCCAGCCCGGTGTCCGGCTCGTCGAGCAGGAGCACGGGCGGGTTGTGCAGCACGGCGCGGCCGATGGCAAGGCGCTGGATCATGCCGCGGCTGTAGGTGCGCACGGGGTCGCGACGCCGCGGCCACAGCTCGACGGCATGCAGTACCGTTTCGATGCGCGCTTCGGGCTGCTCCAGGTCATACATGGCGGCGAAGAAGCGCAGGTTCTCTTCGGCGGAGAGGTTGTCGTACAGCAAGGCCGAATGCGTGACGAGGCCGATGTAGCGGCGCAGCTCGCGGCTCGCGCGCTGCAAGGAGACGCCGCCCAACGTGATCTCGCCGCGGTCGGGCTTGGCCAGGCCGCAGATCATGCGCATAAGCGTGGTCTTGCCCGCGCCGTTGGCCCCGAGCAGGGCGACGACTTCCCCCTGCGCTACGTCCAGGTCGAGGCCGCGCAACACCGTCTTGCGGCCAAAGCGCTTGTGCAAGTTGCGGATCGAAATCAGCGTCGCCTCGCTCATCGCAGGCGACAGTCCCGGCAAGAGGCGGGGCGACGACCCCGGCGGCAGTTACTCATGGAGCGCGGCGCCCTGTACTTCGTCGTCTGGAGTCTCACCGT
>JBBSBO010000242.1:0-5065 GCA_038251215.1 Caldilineales bacterium | reverse complement strand
GTTTACCGCGCGCGGCAAACCGCCCAAAGTTGCCATCACCGCCATCATGCGAAAGCTTGTCATCCTCGCAAACGCGCTAATCCGGGACGACCGCGAATGGTCTCCAAGAGTGGCTTGATCAAGACGGATACTCTAGCTGATTTACTCGGCAGTATCATGCTGCGCTGCGAGCCTGCTGATTGATCGCGTCGCAAAAACAGAACGCCCGGCCGTTGCGGGCCGGGCGTCTGGATTTTGGGTCAATGAACTAAAGAGAGACTAGATCGACTCTTTGAGTTCTTTGGCGGCGCGGAAGGCGACCATTTTGGAAGCCTTGATCTGCACCGGTTCGCCCGTCGCCGGGTTGCGGCCCATGCGGGCAGCGCGCTTGCGAACAACCAGAACGCCGAGGCCGACGATGCGGATCCGGTCACCTTTTTTGAGGTGCTTGGCAATGAGAGCGACCATGTCGTTGAGGATCGCTTCCGAGGTTTTCTTCGGGATCTCGTGATTTTCAGCGAGCGCGGCAGCGAGGTGCTTCAAGCTTACTGTATTCTGCTTGGCTTTCGCAGCAGCAGCTTTGGATGCAGTGGCCATTGTCTTATCGACTCCTTTGGCAAGAACCGCCCTCTGCATACACTTAATTACGGGCCGCAAAAGCAGATAAACCCCGATTTACAAGGGAAAACGTAAAATTTCACAGCAAAAAGCCTGTAAAGTAGCGTTTTTTGGGGATGGACAGCCGGAGCAAAGCCCGAAAAGGCCCGTTTTTCAGGGAATCAGCGCCGGTTGAGTCGCAGGCCGAAGCGCCGGCCGGCGGTGCGACCAGCGCACCCAGTAAGGCGTCTCGACACGCTCGACATAATGAGCGTCGAGCCAGCCGGCATAGAGTGAACGCAGACGGATGGCGGTGTCCCACTCGACGAACAGTTTCGGCGCCATGACGTGGTCGACATCGGCGAAGAGGTTTTCGGGTTTGGGAAATGTCTTGCCGTCGATCGAGCGACCATCGTCGAAGGTGATCCAGTAGCCCTTCGCTCCGCGCGTACCGGTGAGGAAGGCGAGCGGGCTGGAGAAGTCGAGATCGACGACGGTCTCATCCGCCTTCAACACAGGGCGGATGTCGTTCATCGCCGCCAGGAGGGACGCCATGTATTCGCCAGACCGCAGGTACTGGCGGCGGCCGTACAGGGCGACGGCGCGAAAGGAGTCCAGCTTCGCGGACTGATCCTCGGCAGCTTCGATGCGGACCAGAATGTTCTCGCGTTCCTGAGCGAAGACGTTTTTGAGGGCGGGAACGGCTGACCAGTCGGGAGCGGGACGCGCTTCCTCGCGCCGGGCGACGGTGGTCTGGCCAAGAAGGCCGATGCTGCGATCCATCACGTAGGTGGCGCCCGGCAGGGCGAGGCTGAGGGCGGCGATCAAGCGGAGCGCCCTGTTGTCGTCGTCGCGCAGACGCCACAGTACATAGGCGGAGGCGACAAGGATCGTCGGTAGGCCGGACGTCTGGGCGTTCTGGTTGATGATAAACAGTGTACCGCCGAAGATCAGCCCGGTGATCCAGATGTCGATCGGCTTGAGGCGGCCGAGCAGTCCCATGGCGAGCGCCGGGGTCAGCGCGATGAGCAGTTCGAGCAGGTTGTCCTTGATGAGACTGGCAAGGTCTGCGAAGCGCATACCCGAGACGCGGCCTACAGCGAGGATATCGGCGACATAGGCGACGAGATTTCCGGTCAACAGCCCGATCAGCAGGATTCCGGCGGCGGCGACGCCAGCGCCAATCATCAGCGTGCGCCACGGCTTTGTACCCAGGAAAGCGTAGAGAGCCGAGGCGGCAACGGCAACCGCGAAGTACGAAACTTTGAGCCAGAATAGGAAAACGAGGATCAGGCCTAGCGTGATGATCTCGGCGAGCGGTATTACATCGTCGTCGCGGCGGGGCGTAAGGAAGGCGAAGACGGCTATGAGCGCGCCCCAACCCCAGCGATTGTAAAACATGGCGTTGGCAAAGTTGTCGCTGATGCCAACCAGCTCCCCGGCTTCGAGCGTGACACTGCTATCGGCTTGATAGCCTTCGAGCACGCTGGGGACGACGATCAGAAAGACTGCCGCGACCAGCAGAGCTGTCACGCCCGCGCCATGCCGAGCCGCGCAGGCCTGAGCGCAGGCGAGGCAGAGCAGTAGCGCAACAAGGGCGGACGACAGCTCAATGGCGCCAGCATAGCCGCCCGTTATCTTCGCGCCGAGCCATGGCAGGTAAAGCATCGCGGCGCCGAGCGCGGTCGGGAAATCGATCGACGGGCGCTGGCCCTGTTCGATGCGCTGCATGGCGTCGAAGAAGATGAAGGTGTCGTGCATCATCAGGGACAAGGCAGTGACGGGCGTCCAGACGAAGGCGACATAGCCAATCGCAAAGGCGCCAGCGTAGGCGGCGGCCATGAGAAAGCGGACGCGCGGGGTGGCGGCGCGCGCTGGCGCTGCTCGCAGGAAGCGGACCTGAGCCAGCGCGAGCAACAGGATAAGCCCCGCCAGCGAACTCCATTGCAGTATCCCGGCGAGGCGTGCGCGCGTGGCGCCCTCCACATTCTGCTCAATCCAGCCAGAGAGACCGGTCAGATCGCCATGATGCGCCGCCATGACGGCGGGGCGCAGCACAAAAGCGACCAACAACCAGGCCAACGCGATCCATGTGAGATGATCCAGCGCGAGCCGGGCGGGCAGGCTGGCCGAGCGCCGGAACGGCTGTTTGCCCATGGCATCAACTGGATCTGCCATCCTGGCCCCCTGCCTCGGCTTCCTTCTGGACCCGGCGTAGTTAATACATTGCTGAATAGGCGCGGGCTGAACATGGCGGGATGAACCGGCCCTTGTGAAACGGGGCTCGGCAGCCGACATTGCGGACATGGCAAACGCCCACCTCGCCTGCGCTCCTCAGGATCTTCCCGACAGCCTCCGGGAAGCGGAAACGCTTTGCGCCCAGCGCGGTGGACGGCTGACGCCTTTACGAAAGAAGGTGCTGCAGCTGTTGCTGGAGTCTGAAGGCCCGTCGAAGGCCTACGACTTGCTGGAACATCTGGGCGAGGATGGCGCGGCCAAGCCGCCTTCGGTCTATCGCTCGCTGGATTTCCTGCTGGAGATGGGTCTCGCCCACAAGATCGAGAGCCTGAACTCGTATGTTGCGTGCGGGCACTGGAAGCACGGGCATGCTGCGGTGTTCCTGATCTGCGACAAGTGCGGGACTGCGGGAGAGCTGCACGCCAATGACAGTGTCAAGAAGTTGACGCAGGAAGTGGAGAGCGTGAACTTCAGGATGCGCAGCGCCGTGATCGAGATCCGGGGCTTGTGCGAGAAGTGTGCAGCCTAGGGTGGCGGGTGCGGTGGCCGGAAACGTGACGCTGCGCCTGAGCGTGATCGATCCGCCGAATAGCGTGCTGCACAGTTTGCAGGGCAAGGACGGCGCAGTGGTCGATGCGCGCATGTCTGCCGGCAAGACATTTCAGTTCGAGATTCCAGCGCGGCTGGAGGAGAGCAAATACGGCTGGCGCTTTCCCAGCGACTTCGTGCGGAACGAAGGCAAGGCGCGGCGGTTTGCCTATGTCGCGACGGGACAGCAAGCAGCGCAGTGCCTTGAAGGTGGCAGGCGAGCGAAGGTTGACCTACCCGAGCCGACAGCGGCAATTATCGCGGCAGCAAGCGCGGGCGGGCTTGTGCTCGCGGGCAGCTATGCGGGAACGGACGCCAAGGGCGGCGCTACATGCGCGACGGTGAAGGTGGACTGGAAGATCGTAACAAGATGATCGAGCTTTATCGCGGCAGCATCAACACCTGGGAATGCGACGAGATGGGGCACATGAATGTGCGCTTCTACGTCGCGAAGATGATGGAAGGGCTGGCGGAGCTGGCTCATGCGGCGGGTCTTGGTCATGCGTTTCGTGCGCGGGCGCAGGCGACGCTGCGGCCGCGCGACCAGCACATCAGGTTCATCAAGGAAGCTCACGCCGGCGCGCCTTTCACGATGACGGGCTGCGTGCTAGAGGTCAGCGAGCATGCCGTGCTGGTCTACCAGCAGATCACGCACCAGAGCGGCGAGGCGTGCGCGTCATTCCGCACGTGGGTGGACCATGTCGACGTGGATACGGGCGCGACATTTGGCTGGACGGCAGAGACGCGCAAGCGGCTCGAGGCGCTGATCGACGAGCCGCCGGCGGCGACCGCGCCGCGATCGGTAAACATGAATGTGGCGGTGCGGCCTTCGGCGACGATGGCGGACGCGGAGGCCATCAACGCGCCGGTGATTGGGCGAGGCGTGGTGTTGCCGCAGCAACTGGACCTTAACGGCGTGATGATGGCGGAGTTCTTCATCGGGCGGGTTTCGGATTCCATCAGCCAGCTTCTGCGGCCATGGCGCGAGAAGGTGGTGGCGGAGGCTGCGTTACGGGGTGAGACGTTGCGGATGGGCGGGGCGGTGCTGGAGTACCGGATCGTCTATCGCCGCTGGCCGCGCGCCGGCGACAGGTTTGTGATCCGGTCGGGGCACGGATTCCAGAAGGAGAAGACGCATTCCTTTGTGCACTGGATCATCGATCCCGACAGCGGGCTGGCATGGTTCACGAGCGAGGCGGTGGCGGTGTCGCTCAATCTGGATACCCGCAAGATCATCCCGAGTTCGCCGGAGCTGATGAAGCTGCTGCTCGATGTGGCGCCGGCGGGACTGACGGTGTGACGCCCGCTGGCGGGAAAACAGGCGTCAGAGATACTACGAATGGTGCGCGTCCGGCATGTCGGCTGGGCGGGGGAGAAGCGTCCTTGGGATGCGGCAGCCATGCGGCGCCTGCGAAAAGGAGAGACACAGGTGCGCGTGATGTTGCTGATGTATCCCGGCGAACAGGCTGAGTCTCGTCCGCCGCCCGATCAGGCCGCCACCAACGCGGGCATGGATTTCAACCAGCGCCTGATCGATGCCGGCGTCTTTCTTGAGGCCGAGGGGGTGTATCCGAGTGCGCACGGCGCGCGGGTGCGTTTCAGCAAGGGCAAGCCGATGGTGATCCACGGGCGCTTCACCGAAACCAAGGAAGTGTTCGGCGGC
>JBBSBO010000241.1:0-5078 GCA_038251215.1 Caldilineales bacterium | reverse complement strand
CGTCGCCATGGGCATGCTCAGCGCCGCGCGCACCGCGGCCATGTTTTCCTGGCCGCGCACCGGGTCCTCGTAATACTCCAGCACGCCTTCCATCGGCTTGCCGTAGCGGATAGCCGTCTCCACAGACCATACGGCGTTGGGGTCATGGCGCAAGGGCACGTCCGGCCCGAACGCCTCGCGCAGGGCGAGAATGGCCTGCACCTCTTCCGCCGGCTCGAAGACGCCGCCCTTCAGCTTGAGCGACTTGAAGCCGTACTCGTCGCACATGGCCTGCGCCTGCGCCACCACGCCCGCGGGGTCGAGTGCCGCAGCCTGGCGCGCCGCGGCCCAGCCCGTAGCCGCGGGGTCCGTGCCAAAGCCCAGTGCGCCGCCGGCCCCTTCATACTTGTAGAAGAGATAGGCGGCGAAGTCCACGCGCTCGCGTACGCGCCCGCCCAGCAGATCGCACACCGGTCGCCCGGTCGCCTTGCCCATCACGTCATAGCAAGCTACCTCCAGCGCGCTGTTGACCTGCATGGTCGTGCGGTGATCCCAGCTTGCGCCAAAGCGCTCGGCCAACCCCAGCCGGATGGCGTTGAGCTGGAAGGGGTCTTGGCCGATCACGATTTCGCGCGCGGCCTCCAGCGCGGCGGTCGTGGTCACGCTGCCGGGCACTTCGCCCAGGCCGTAAAGTTTGTCGTCGGTGACGATCTCCACCACCGTGCGCAGCGCGTAGGGCGCGTGCAGCCCGCCCGCGTTGAGCAGCGGCGGATCGGAGATGGCAATGGGGGTGACGTGCAGGTCGGTGATCTTCATGGCAGAGGTCCTTTTGTCGGGTGCTTGATCTTGGATAAGTGGTGCGTTTGTTGCGCCCGCCTGTTCATGGCGGGCTGTTCAAAAACACGAGGCCGGAGGCCCGCCGGCCCCCAGCCTCGTGAGTGCGAATCGCTCCATCAGTTGTTGCAGGCCGCCATGGAACCGGCTCAGCCTTTGACGCTGCCTGCGGTTAACCCGGCCACCATGAAGCGTTGACCGTACATATAGAAAATGACGACCGGCACGGAGATGATCAGCGAGGCCGCCATCAACATGCCCCACGGGTAGATGTCGCCGAAGATCGTCTGCGCCAAGCCCACCGGCAGCGTCATCAGATGCTCGCTGGAGATGAAGACAAAGGCGAAGAGGTACTCTTTCCACGCCGCCGTGAAGGAGAAGAGGGTCACCGCCAGCAGCGCGGGCGTGGTCAGCGGCAAGGTCACATACCAGAACGCTTGCAGCCGGTTGGCGCCGTCCACCATGGCCGCATGTTCCAACTCCTCCGGGATGCCCTGATAGTAGCCCATCAGCAGCCAGGTGGCAAAGGGAATCATCGAGGTCGGATAGGTGAGGATCAGCGCCCAGCGCGTGTTGATCACGCCCAACTGGGCCAGGATGCCGTAGAGCGGAATGAACATCAGCGCAGCGGGCAATAGGTAAATGACTAACAGCAGCGTCTGCATCGTCTGTGCGCCATAGAAGCGCAGTCGCGCCAGCGCATAGCCGCCCAGCGCAGCGATAACCACCGCCAGCGCCGTGGTGAAGACCGCCACAATCACCGAGTTCTTAAACCACACGAAGAACGGCTCTTGGTAGAAGAGGCGCGAAAACTGCTCGGTGGTCCACGGCGCAGGCCAGAAGATGCCCGAGCGCTGGCTGATCTGCAAGTCGCTCTTGAAGGCGGTGATCATAATCCAGTAGAAGGGGAAAAGCACCAGCGCCAGCATCAACGCCATGGCAATGCCGCGCAAGAAGCCGTTGATGGCCTTGCTGCGCTTCTGATTCGCCCGATTCTTGGGCATGATCTTGCCAATGAGGTTGCCCACAGCAATGAACGGCCAGGCGATGACGCCGCCGATCAGGCTGACGAACCAGCCCAGGCCGTCGAGCACGCGGTCCTGCCAGGTTTCGGTCTCCTCGCGCGAGACGTCGCGGCGCATGTAGCGCGAGAGAAAGATAATAAACACCGCCAGCACCGGCGTCAGGCTGAAGGCCACCGCCGTACCGGGGCCAAACTGCAACGACCCCATCGCCTTTTGATAGGCCAGGATCGAATAGACCTTGGTCAGGTTGCCCGGCCCGCCCTGCGTCAACAGCCAAATCGTCTCAAAGTTGTTAAAGGTCCAGATCGTGGACAGCAGCGTCGCTACGGCCAGGACAAAGCGCAGCCCCGGCAGCGTGATGTTGACAAAGCGCTCCCACGCGTTCGCCCCGTCGATCTGCGCCGCCTCGTACAGCTCGGCGTCGATCGACGACAGGCCCGCCAGCAGATTGACGGTAAAGAAGGGGATCCCGGCCCACACGTTGACGGCAATCACTGCCGCCATGGCGGTGGAAGGGTTGGAAAGCCACGCCACCGGCGCGTCGATCAAGCCCAGCGACGTCAGGATCGGGTTCAGCCCGCCATACAGCGGGTCGTAGATCGAGCGCCACGTCAGCGCCTGCACCACGGAGGGGATGATCCACGGCAACAGGATCAGCCCGGTCAGCAGGTTCTTCAGCCGCTTCTGGCTGTGCAGCAGCAAAGCCGCAATCGTGCCGAAGATCATCTTGAAGAAGATCGACCCCGCCGTGAAGGTGAAGGTCGCTTTGACCGCCTGCCGGTAGAAGGGGTCCTGGTAGAGGCGGATGTAGTTGTCGAGGCCGACAAAGACATCGGCGCGTTCCTGCAGGCTGTAAATCGTCATGCTGGTGTAGAGCGCCTTGATAAACGGCCACGCGATGAAAAACACCATCAAGATGACGATGGGCGCGATAAACGCAAAGGCGATCTTCCAGTCGGTTCCGAAGATGCGCTGCATGGTCGGACGCGCGCGCTTTTGCCCATAGGCGCCCGGGAGCGGCGTTGCTTCTTGTGCCATGAAAATTCCTTTTAATCACTCAACAGATTGCCATAAGACCGGGCCGGCGGTGCGGATAGGCCGGCTGCGGCCCGGTCCACGCTGCGATGACAGGGCGATCAGCCGCGCCGGCTCGCCGCCCACGCCTGATAGTCCGTTTCGATGTAGTCCGGCCATTCGCTCACGTCGATCTCGCCGGGCGTATACGTGCCCTCGCGCAGCCGCAGCTTGCCAAACTCGTCGCGCAGACGCACGTTTTCGCCGGTCTCCACCACTTCCTGCGCCAGATGCGGCGGCACGAAGATCACGCCCGTGGGCGTGCCCAGCACGATGTCGCCGGGCAGCACGGTCACTTCGCCGATGCGAATGGGGATGTTGATGCCCGCCAGCGAGTAGTCGGCGATGGCCGTGGGGTGCAGACCACGGCAGAAGATCTGGAGGTTGTCCAGTTCGCGCACGCCCTGATAGTCGCGGATGCCGGCGTTGAGCACGGCCCCGCGCCCGGTGCGCGCCCGCAGCGACGTGGAGAGGTTATCGCCGACGAAGGTGCCGTCTTTGACCTTGCCCCACATGTCCACCACCATGACATCGCCGGGCTGAAGTGTGTCAATCACCCACGAGTTCTGCCCGCCGATGCGCCCCTCGGCCTTGCCCATCTCCTCGACCAAGTCGTTCAGATCCGGGCGCCGCGGTACAAGCATGGCGGTGACGGCGCGGCCTACCAGGGTCTTGTCCCCGTGTGTGGCGAACCAACCGCCCTCGAACTGCGAATCATAGCCGTGGCGGCGCAGCACGCCCCACGCTTGCTCG
Source organism: Caldilineales bacterium (assembly GCA_038251215.1). Classification (GTDB taxonomy): domain Bacteria; phylum Chloroflexota; class Anaerolineae; order Caldilineales; family Caldilineaceae; genus JASGTU01. The sequence goes on along the minus strand of JBBSBO010000241.1, from coordinate 1,413 downwards.
GTGGTCAGCTGCTCCATGCGTGTGAGCAGATCGTCGGGCACATGCGGGCGCCCGTCGGCGGAGCGCTCGCCGGGGTAGAGCCGGGTCAGTTGTTCAATGGATTGGCGCGGATTCTCGATAAACATGCCGTGACTTCTTTTCTAGGTTTGGGACGAAGCGGCGATTGAAGAATTTAACGAAAACCCTTCCAGGAAGCGTAACGCCTCCTGGAAGGGTGTAGCGCGAGACACAAGCAAGGCCTAGACGAAGAAGCCCATGTCCTTGCCGATCGAAATGATGCGGTCGTGTGCCTGCGCCACCGCGTCGGCGGGCGCCGTGCCCTGCGCGATGATCTGGGCCATCATGTCCGTCAGCACGGCCTGCGCCGCGATGGCGTCGAAGAGCGGGCTGGGCATGGCCGGCCATGAGGCGCCGACGTGGTTGCCCAACGAGGACTTGCCCATGGTCGCCAGGTTCGGGTCCGCATCGAAGGCCGCGATCACCTCCGGCATGTCGTAGTAGCCGACATAGGCGGGCAGGAAGAGGCCGGCGGAGATCAGCGAGATGGGCAGGAAGATTTCCGGCTTGATCATGTGCAGGGCCAGCTGCTTGGACAGATCCTGGTGGCTCGAACCGCGCGGCAGGTTGAACTGACCGCCGCCGCCGGCTTCCAACTTGGTGTTGGTCGGGCCGACGGCCGTGCCCATCACGACGGTATCGTCGAAGATCGGGTTGCCGTCTGCCTTGGCCTTGGCATAGATGCTGGCCGCATTGCTGGTGAAGCCAATCGTGCCGGAGAGGAAGGCCTCGTTGTTGCCCGAGTCCGTCCAGCTCAGGATGCCGGGAGGCACCATCGGCGCAAATCTGTCGGCGGTGAAGACCTCGGCGATCCACTCCACAGCCGCCACGGTCTCCGGCGAATTGAAGGTCACCTCGGTGATGTCTTCGTTGGTGTAGTGACCGCCCCAGTTCTGGATGACGCCTTCGATGAAGCCCGTGGCGTCGCCGCCGCTGTTGACCGTCAGGCCCCAGCCGTACTTAGTCTCGTCCGGCTTGGAGATGGTCAGGGCGGCCTCGCGGCGCTCGTCCCACGTGGGCAGAGCCAACGGGTCGAGGCCGGCATCCTCGTACCAGCTGCGGCGTCCGAAGATGCCGCCGCCATGCATCATGTAGGGGACGCCATACCACTCGCCGTCGATGATGTTCATGGACGATTGGCCGTAGGGCGCATCGCCGTAGAGCGAGATGGCCTCTTCCACCGTGTCCGTCACCGGGTCCACCGCGTTTTGCGCATAGAGCTGCTGCACCAGGCGGATGTGATAGACCAGGTTGGGCGGGTCGCCGGCCTGCACCTGGGCGATCAGCTTGGGCACGAAGTCCTCGTTCGCCTCGGCGGCGACCGTGGTGGTCTCGATCTCGACGTTGTTCTCTACG
>JBBSBO010000240.1:0-5080 GCA_038251215.1 Caldilineales bacterium | reverse complement strand
GGCGACGAGCATGGGCATGTGAAGGAGCTGCACACCGTGCAGATCGACTGGGTAAAGGGCGCCAACGGCCGCTTCGAGATGATCGAAGTGCCGGACAGCGAGCGCGTATGGCCCGCGCAGCTGGTGCTGCTGGCGATGGGCTTCCTGGGGCCGGAAGACGCCATCGTCGAACAACTGGGCGTGGCGCGCGATGCCCGTTCCAACGTGCAGGCCGAATATGGCAAGTTCCACACGGACGTGGAGGGCGTCTTCTCGGCGGGCGACATGCGGCGCGGCCAAAGCCTGGTCGTGTGGGCCATCAACGAGGGCCGCGGCGCCGCGCGCGAGTGTGACCGCTGGCTGATGGGCGAGACCACCCTGCCCTAGGCTTTGCGGTTTTCAGTTGTTACCCCGGCGTCCGAACATATTTGCCAAGCGTGCGCGGCTTTGTTATACTGTCCAGCGTTCAGTAGAATGAGCAATCGTCGTACCGGGGCGTAGCGCAGCTTGGTAGCGCGCTTCAATGGGGTTGAAGAAGTCGGAGGTTCAAATCCTCTCGCCCCGACTTTGCGCCATGCAGAAGCTCTCGCACTGTCATGCAGGCGAGGGCTTTTGTTGATCCACGCCGGATTGTGGCTCGCTGTCAACGTGGACAGATAACACTTGGTCGTCCTTGTCTCTACCCCCGTAGAGGCTGCGCCCAGTCTATCGAACGGCGGAGACGCGACCCTTACCCTGGCAGGCGCGCGCTTCGCCGTTTTTGGTTTGGCCCGACGAAAGAACATGTTTGGCGCACTTCGGTTCGCTTCGTATAGCAGGTGCAGGATTCATCCTGTGCCTGTGCGCTAGAGAACGCAAGATGGACCCACGCATCGACCAGTGTCCAGACCTGACCGCCGCAGATATCGCCCGCCTGCGCGCCGTCGAGGCGGGCATGTTTATGGCTGCCGACGTCAGCCGGGCCGACCTGCTGTTGTGCTGCCTGGCGGCTTCGGACCGGGCCTTGCTGCTGCGTCATGTGATGCCCGCCTCCATCGCCTCGCTCTACCCCGCCGAGGCGACGGGCGCATCGTATAACAGTGAGGAGCAGCCGCTCCTCCTGCGCGCGCTGCACGGCGGGCGCAGCGGCAGCGAGCCGCGCGAGATCAAAGGCAGCCGCGCCCCCATCATCCAGGATGTCCATCCCATCAACAACGACGCGGGCATCGTGATCGGCGCCTTGGTGGTGCAGACCAACATGTTTGCGCACGAGCGCCATCGCCGGCGCAGCTACATCTTTCGCCACGCCGTCAGCTGTATGCTGCAAATGTGCGTGCGCGGCGAACTGGAGTGTACGCAGCATCTGTCGCGCTTTGGGCCGTATGACGGCGTCTACCTGGTCGATCACACGCGCACCGTCCTCTATATGAGCGGGATCGCAGCCAACCTCTTTCGCCTGGCGGGCCTCAACGTGGACGTGGAGGGCCAACGTGTCGCCGACCTGGAGCCGCTGGACGAGGAGATGGTGGACGAGGTGCTGATCGCCGGGCATTGCCTGGAGAAGCGCCGCGAGACGCCGGACGGCCGCGTGTGGGTGCGCATGGCCTTGCCGTTGTGTATGGCCGCGCAAGGGCTGCCGTTTTTCTCGCCCGCGCGCTGGCGACGGCTGCTGCGACGGCGCAAAGGCGCCAACATCGACGCCGCGCTCGTGTTGCTGCACAACGCCACCGACGCCGTGCAAAAGCAGCGCGAACTGAACGTCAAGTCGGCCATCATCCAAGAAGTGCATCATCGCGTCAAGAACAATTTACAGACAATCGCCGCCATCCTGCGCATCCAGGCGCGGCGCAGCGAGAGCGACGAGACGCGCCAGCAGTTGACCGAGGCCGTCAACCGCATCTTGAGCGTGTCGGTGATCCACGAGTTCCTCAGTGAGGACGAACACCAGCCCATCAACATCCGCGACCTGGCGGACCGCATCGCGGGCCAGGTGAACCAGGTGGCGGGCACGCCGGAGCAGGAGATCGACATTCGCGTGCATGGTCCCAGCGTGCGCCTGCCGTCGGGCCAGGCGACGCCGGTCGCCATGGTCATCAACGAGCTGATGCTCAACGCGGTGGAGCATGGCTTGCGCGGCTATCGCCGCGGCCAAATTGATATTGGCCTGCAAGACCTGGGCGACCGGGTGCGCGTGACCGTGGAGAACAGCGGCAGCAGCCTGCCCCCCAACTTCGACGCCCAGCGCGCCGGCAGCCTGGGCTTGCAGATCATCCACACGCTCGTCACGGACGACCTCAAGGGCACGCTGCTGCTGGAAAACGGCGGCATGACCAGCCTCCCTGCCGGCTCGCCGGACGCGACCGACTTGGCGCTAGGTGAGGGCGGTGAGGACATAGCCGGCGAGGTCGAGCCGCCGCCCGCGCCCCAGCCGAGCGGCACGCGCGCCGTGGTCACCTTCCCCAAACGCCCGCTCAAGGTTGACTAAGCAGGCGCTCGAGTGTTTAATGCGGGGACGCGCCTCAAAGACGCTCAAAAACGGATGCGCCGCCGTGCCGGTCGATGGGTGCGAATTCGCCGACACGCGGTAGAATATGAAATAAATGCAGGCGCGTCACCGTCTTGTACGGGATGCACGAAAATGAGGAGATACGGGACGTGGAACGCACACGGGTTATCATCGCTGACGATGAATCATTGATTCGCATGGACCTGCGCGAAATGCTCACCAGCCTGGGCTATTTGGTGGTGGGCGATGTGGGGGACGGGCGCAGCGCGGTCAATTTGGCGCGCGAACTGCGGCCCGACATTGTCCTGATGGACATCAAAATGCCTGATATGGACGGCATTGAGGCCGCGCAAATTTTGACCGAGGAGCGCGTGGCCCCTGTGCTGCTGCTCAGCGCCTATAGCCAGCAGGAGCTGGTGCAGCGCGCCCAAAAGGCCGGCGTGGCGGGCTACCTGGTCAAGCCCTTCCACGAGAGCGATCTGACGCCTGCCATCGAGGTGGCGCTGGCGCGCTTCAGCGAATTCCGCGCCATGGAGCGCGAGGTGGACAGCCTGCAAGAGGCGCTGGAAACGCGCAAAGCCGTGGACCGCGCCAAAGGCATCCTCATGGACACGCAAGGGCTGAGCGAAACCGAGGCCTTCCGCAAGATCCAAAAGATGAGCATGAACAACCGCAAGTCCATGCGCACCGTCGCCGATGCCATCATCCTCGCGCACCAGGTCAGCGAATAGCAGGGCGCTCATGCGACTGTCCATCATCATCCCCGTCTTCAACGAACTGGCGACGCTGGAGGAGATTGTCCAGCGCGTGCGCGCCGTGGACCTGACCGTCAACGCCGACGGCGCCAACACCCGCCTCAACGGCCCGATTGCGCTGGAGCGGGAACTGGTGATCGTGGACGACGGCTCGACCGACGGCACGCGCGACCTGCTCGACCGCTGGCGCGCCGAGCAGTTGCCCGACATGAAAATCATCTACCACGAGCAGAACAGCGGCAAGGGCGCGGCCTTGCGCACCGGCTTTGCCCATGCCACGGGCGATATCCTCATCATCCAGGACGCCGACCTGGAATATGACCCGCGCGACTACATCAAGCTATTGGAGCCGCTGCTCGAGGGGCGTTCGCCCGTGGTGTATGGCAGCCGCTTTATGGGCGGGCCGCGCTCGGCCATGAGCTTCACGCACACCTTCGGCAACAAGATGCTGACGCTGATGACCAACCTTCTCTTCGGCACGGCGCTGAGCGACATGGAAACCTGTTACAAGTGCTTTCGCCACGACGTCATCCAGGGCATGACGCTGCGCAGTCGCGCCTTCGAGATTGAGCCGGAGCTGACCGCCAAGATCCTCAAGCGCGGCTATATGATTTTTGAAGTCCCCATCAGCTACAACGGGCGCACCTTCCACGAAGGCAAGAAGATCGGCTGGAACGACGGCTTTTCCGCGGTGCGCACCCTGGTTCGCTATCGTTTCACGGATTAGGCGCATGGCCGCGTTGCTTTGCCCGCGCCCTTGCCGCGGACTCTCCGCGCCGGAACACAGGGCGCCGCAACACAGGGCGCTGTGAGCCGCGGCGCGCTGCCTTCGCCTCTTCCTCGTGGTGCGGTCGCTTCACCTGCGATAAGCGACGGGCGACGCCTGCCCGCGGCCTGGGCCGGCGCGTGGGCGCGCGTCCAAGCCGTGACCTATGCCCTGCCCGTGATGCTGGCGACGCTGGCGGGGTTCGGGCTGCGCCTGACGCTGCTGCACCGCTTCCCCCTGCGCGAAGATGAAGCCGTCTACGCCTATTGGGCGCTGCACGCCTGGCGCGTGGACCCCATGTTTCTGCACGTTTGGCCGGATAAGCCGCCGCTCTTTCTGTGGCTGCTGGGTGGCGCCTTCCAGGCCTTCGGCTTGAGCGAGGCGAGCGCCCGTTGGCCCAGCATTGCGTGCAGCACGCTGCTGATTCCGGTCGTGGCGGCGACGGCGCGCCGCGCCTGGGGGCCGCGCGCCGCCATCGTCGCCGCGGCGGCGCTGGCCCTCAGCCCCTACGCCATCAGCTTCGGCCCCACCGCTTTCACCGACCCGCTGCTCGTGCTGGCGGGGACATTGGCGCTATGCCTGGCGGTCTATGGGCGCGCGGGCGCGGCGGGCCTCTTCCTGGGCGCGGCCGTGATGACCAAGCAGCAGGGGCTGCTCTACGCGCCGCTGGTGATGGCCGCGCTGTGGGCTGCGCTCCCTGCGCGTCCAGAGGGCGGCGCGGGCTTGGTGCGCACCTGGCTGTGGCTGGGCGCCGGCGCGGCCACGGTGATGGCGCCGATCGTCTATTGGGACAGCCTGCGCTGGGCCGTCGCGCCTTCGCCGTGGGATTTGAGCGCGCGCCATTATACTGCGCTGGCTTTGCTGCCGCTGCACGCCTGGCCCGACCGCGCCGCGGCGTGGGGGGCATTGGCCTGGCAGCTGGCGGGCAGTTGGGCTGCGTGGATGTTGGCCGCGGCGTTGATCGCGGGCGGGCTTGTGCGCGGGCGTGCGACCGGCCGCGGCGCGCGCCTGAACGCCGTGATCGGAGCGTGGGGCGCGGGATTCCTGCTGCTGCATGTCGTGACGACCGTGCAGGTGTGGGACCGCTACTTGCTG
>JBBSBO010000239.1:0-5116 GCA_038251215.1 Caldilineales bacterium | reverse complement strand
CGCGCAAGCCGCCGCCGAAGGCCAGCCCACCGTCCAGGACCTGCTGCCGGCGGACAACGCCGGCGCGGCCGCAGGCGACGCGGCCACTGATAGCGCGAGCGCCGGCGACTTAGGGCTAGCCGCCGACAACGCTGCGGCGGACGTCGGCTCCGGCAGCCTCACGCGCCAGCTGGGCGAAGCGCTGTCGCTCTCCACGCTGCGCGGCCATTTCCTTAACGGCATGCGCATCAGCGCCGCGCTGCTGCTGGGCGTGGTCGCCTTGTATGGCGGCAAGAAGCTGTTCGACTGGGTGTGGACGCAGTTTTCGTAACGCGTTGCGCCGTCGCCCGGCCAGACCGGGCGGCGCCTAACCGATAAGGCTGATCCAACGGGCAACACTACCCCTCGCGGGCGAGTTTGCCCTTTCTGTGTTGAAGGTTTGCTGAATGACAAAAATGATCGTCGGCCTCGGCAACCCGGGGCCTGACTATGCCCGCAACCGCCACAACATCGGCTTCCAATGCCTGGAACTGTTCGCCCGCCGTCACCGCCTCGACCTGACGCGTATGCAGCAACGCGCCATGGTCGGCAGCGGTTGGGTAACGCGCGGCCCGGCACGCCTCAAGGTGATGCTGGTCAAGCCGCTCACCTTCATGAACGCCAGCGGTCAAGCCGTCGGCCCGCTCGCCAAATATTACGACGTCGAGCCCGAAGAGATGATCGTGATCCATGACGACCTCGACCTTGCCTCCGGCTTGCTGCGCCTGCGACCCAACGGCAGCTCCGGCGGACAAAACGGCATCAAGTCCATCATCCAACACCTGGGCAGCCAGGACTTTCACCGTGCCAGCGTCGGCATCGGTCGCCCGCCCGGACGCATGGACCCCGCCGACTATGTGCTACAAGGTTTCAGCGCCGAGGAAGAAGAAATCTTTGTCTCCCTGCGCGAAACTGTCGCCGACGCCATCGAGTGCTGGCTCTTCGAGGGCATCGAAGCAGCCATGAACCGTTATAACGGCTAAAGAGAACGGCTGAACCATCGTGTACGGGACCCGCCCATGCTGACCGGACTTCTGGACTACCTGCCCCGCCTCCCGGCCTTCACCGCGCTGCTCGCCGAGCCTGCCGGCGACGCGCACGGGCTGCTTCAGGCTGCGCATCCCTTTGTCGCCGCCGGCCTCTATCATCACCGCCCAGGCCCGGTCATCTTCCTCACCGCGCGCAGCGAAGTCGTGCAGGAGATCTCCACGCAGCTGGCGCAATGGCTGCCGCCGGTCGAAGAGGGCGGGCCGGCCATCCTCCCCTTTGCCGAACCCGACGCCCTGCCCTACGAGCGCATCCGCTGGAGCAGCGCCACGCGCCAGCAGCGCCTAACCGCGCTCGCCGCGCTGCAAAGCCGCAGCGGCGTTCCCCCGATTGTCATCGCCGGCGCCCGCGCCCTGGTGCAAAAGACGCTGCCCGCGCGTGAGTTGCGCCTGGCTTTGCGCCCGCTCGCCGTGGGCGACTATGTGCGCCTCGAGCAGCTGACGCAAACCTGGGTGCAGACCGGCTACAACCCCGCCGACGTGGTGGAAGAGCCGGGCACGTTCGCCCGCCGCGGCGGCATCGTCGATATTTGGCCGCCCAACCTGCCCCAGCCCGTGCGCATCGACCTCTTCGGCGACGAGATCGAAAGCCTGCGCGTCTTCGACCCCGCCTCCCAGCGCACCCTGCGCCGCGTCGCCGGCGTGCAGATCGGCCCCGGCAGCGAGGCCCTGAGCAAGTTCGGACCAGCCGCGCTCGAACGGCTGGGCGTGCGCGGCGACAGCCTCGCCGACCCGCACAACCTGGAGGCGGGCGCGCCGGCGTCGCCGCTGCTCGACCCGCACCTGCTGCTTGCCGTGCGCGAAGAGTTGCGCCTGGAAGTCGACCACCTCAGCCAGGGCCACAGCTTCCACGGCATCGAGTGGTATCTGCCCTATTTCTACACGCAGCCCGCCACCCTGCTCGACTACCTGCCCGCGGCCTCCACCCTGATCATCGACGACGCCGTAGACCTGATGGCGACGCTGCGCGAGCTGGAGGAGCAAGCCGCCGCGCTGCACGTTGAGCTGGTCAAGAGCGGCGACCTGCCCGCCGCCTTTCTGCCCAGCTTCCTGCCCCTCGACGAGCTGCAAACTCGCCTCGACGCGGCCCAGCCCATCATCCTCGGCTACGGCACGCTGGACGGCAAAGACACCTCCGCGCACAGCGACCTGGCGCGCAGCTTTGTGCCCGGCCCGCGCTACGGCGGCAAGACCAAACAAATCGCGGGCGACGTGGCCAAGCTGCACCGCGACGGCGCCGCCGTGGCCTTGATCACGCGTCAGGCCGCCCGCCTGCAAGCCTCGCTGCAAGACGCCGACATCATCGCCCATGTGCAGAGCGACCTCGTCGCCCCGCCCGCCCCCGGCAGCGTGACGCTGGTGCAGGCCATCCTGGGCGAAGGCTTCGTCCTGCGTGGTCTGCAAGGCGAGGCCGGCGACTTTAACCTGCACGCGCTCACCGACACCGAACTCTTCGGCTGGAGCAAGCCGCGGCCGCGCCGCCGCTCCGGTCGCCCCAGCACCGTGGCCCCGGAGCTTTTCTTCGCCGACGTCAAGCCCGGCGAGCACGTCGTCCACCTGGAGCACGGCGTCGGCATCTACGACGGCCTGGTCACCCTGGAACTGGGCGGCTTGACGCGCGAGTATCTCCAGGTCAGCTACGCGCGCAACGACAAGCTCTATGTGCCCGTACACCAGGCCGAGCGCCTCAGTCGCTACGTGGGCGCGGGCGAGATCACGCCCGCCGTCAACCGCCTGGGCACCGCCGACTGGCAGATGGTCAAGGACCGCGCCCGCCGCGCCGTAGCCGACATCGCCGACGAGCTGCTCCTCCTCTATGCCGAGCGCGAACTCGTCCACGGCCACGCCTACAGCCCCGACGGCCCCTGGCAAGAAGAACTAGCCGCCTCCTTCGCCTATGAGGAGACCACCGACCAACTCGACGCCATCGACGCCGTGACCCAAGACATGGAGTCCGACCGCCCCATGGACCGGCTGATCTGCGGCGATGTGGGCTACGGCAAAACCGAGGTGGCGGTGCGCGCCGCCTTCAAGGCCATCGTCGACGGCAAACAGGTCGCCATGCTCGTGCCCACCACGGTGCTGGCGCAACAACACTTCCGCACGCTCAGCGCCCGCCTCAGCCGCTTCCCTGTGCGCGTCGAGATGCTCAGCCGCTTCCGCACGCCCGCGCAACAGGAGCAGATCATTCAGGGCCTGGGCGCGGGCACGGTGGATATGGTCGTGGGTACGCATCGCCTGCTCAGCCGCGACCTTGACTTTAAGGACCTCGGCCTGCTCATCATCGACGAGGAACAGCGTTTCGGCGTAGGGCAAAAGGAAAAGCTCAAGCAACTGCGCGCCCAGATCGACGTGCTAACGCTCAGCGCCACGCCCATCCCGCGCACCTTGCACATGAGCCTAAGCGGCGTGCGCGACATGAGCGCCATCACCACGCCGCCCAAAGAGCGGCTGCCCGTACACACGGTACTCTCCGAATACGACGACAACCTCGTGCGCCAGGCCATCGAACGCGAGCTGAGCCGCAACGGGCAAGTCTTCTTCGTGCATCACCGCGTGCGCAACATCGAGCATCTTGCCGACCGCATCCGCCACCTCGTACCGCAAGCCCGGGTCGTCGTGGGCCATGGGCAGATGCCGGAGCGCACTCTCGAAAATGTCATGACCCTATTTGCCGAGGGCGATTACGATGTCCTCGTCGCCACCACCATCATCGAGAACGGTCTGGACATCCCCAATGCCAACACTATGATCATCAACCGCGCCGACCATTTCGGCCTGGCGCAGCTCTACCAACTGCGCGGGCGCGTGGGTCGCAGCGCGCAGCGCGGCCACTGCTACCTGCTGTACGACAAGAATACCGCGCTGAGCTACGACGCGCGCCGCCGCCTCTCCGCCATCATGGAGAGCAGCGAGGAGCTGGGCGCCGGCTTCCGCATCGCCATGCGTGACTTGGAGATCCGCGGCGCAGGCGACCTGCTCGGCGCACGCCAACATGGACACATCGACAGCGTCGGCTTCGACCTCTACACACGCCTGTTGGCCCAGGCCATCAACGAGGCCAGGCGCAAAAAACAGCGCTTCGACCAGGCGATCCAGTTGCAGGAAAGGAACGGGGACGAAGACCAGGCCGATGAGCAAAGGGAGCCTCTTCCCCCCAAGACGGCCATCGCGCAACGTCTGACCGACCTCGAAGGCCCCTTCGACCTCACGGACCCGCTGGCCCCGCCCGTGCTGCTCGACCTGCCCATCGAGGCCAAGATCCCTGAAAGCTACATCGCCGAGGAGTCGATCCGCCTGCAAATGTACCGCCGCATCGCGGGCATGACTCACGTCGAGAGCATCGACGAGATGCGCAAGGAGCTGATCGACCGCTTCGGCTCGGTCACCGCCGAGGGCAGCCCCGCCGCAGGCGACGCCGCGCCTGAAGAGGTCGAAAATCTCTTCTTCCTGATCCGCGTCAAGATCCTCGCCCTCGCCGCCGGTGTGCAGAACATCGGCCGCGAACTGGATCAGCTGGTAATCCGCAGCGAGGCCTTGGAAAACATGAACCGGCCCGCCATGCAAAATCGCCTGCGCCAGGCCTTCGGCGAGCCGGGCGACAATCTGCCGGAAGACGCCTTCCCGCGCGTGGCACGCCGCGCCATCTATCTGCCGCTCGACGAAGCCGAGGCCTGGCGCACCGCGCTCGTGCGCACCCTGCAAGTCATGGCCTATAGCTGACCGCCCTCCCGCCTTATCCCACAGGCATCCCTCGCTCTTTCCCACATACTTCCCGCCAATGTGGGATAAGCGTGGGATAAATGTGTGATAACCCGGCTTTTCCGCCTGCCGCGGGCCAAAAACCGCGCACACCCGCCGCAGCCTCCCTGCACACAGGCCGCATCCCCGCCCGCCCCACATCCCCTGGGGATAACTCGATCAAAAAGACCCAAGCCGGCGCTCTCCGCCCTCTTGGGTCTTCCTTGCCAGCATTTAATTAGCACTAACGGGCATTCACATAGGATATCCGGCCTCTCGTTCTCCTCTGCGTCCTCCGCGCCCTCTGCGGT
>JBBSBO010000238.1:0-5138 GCA_038251215.1 Caldilineales bacterium | reverse complement strand
ATAGGCATCGAGCGCGGCCTGATCCACGGTGAAGCGCAGCGGCAGGTCAACCGGCTCCATGGGCTTGTCCAGCGTGCGGGTGACCAGATATTGCAGCAGGCGGCCCGGCGTGTCTTGCAGCTTCGCCTCCGCCAGCATCGCTTCCGTGTCAACCTGAAAGCCGACTTCATAGGGCCGCAGGATGATGCGCTGAGCGCCGTAATAGAGCGCGACCGGCTCGGCGTAGAGGCGATTAAGGGCATCATACGCCTGGGCGGCATCGCCCCCGCCCACGTCTACGCCGCCGAGCCGCACCCAGGGCGGCACGATGCCCGCGTTCCTACGATAGCGCAAATAAGAGGGGGCCAGCAAGGCCGTGCCTATAACGATCACCAGGGCCGCAAGGGCCAGAAATTTTCGCATTAATGCCGGGTATCCGGCTTACTCCCACTCGATAGTGGCCGGTGGTTTAGAACTGATGTCATACACGACCCGGTTCACCCGGGATACTTCGTTCACAATGCGGTTGCTGATGCGCGCCAACAACTCATAGGGCAGGCGCGCCCAATCGGCGGTCATGAAATCATCGGTCGTGACGGCGCGCAGGGCGATGGTGTCGGCATAGGTGCGGCCGTCGCCCATCACGCCGACCGAGCGCACGGGCAGCAGCACGGCGAACGCCTGCGATGTGGATCGGTAAAGCCCGGCGGCGCGCAACTCTTCCAGGAAGATCGCATCAGCCGCGCGCAGCGTCTCCAGGCGTTCCCGGGTGATCTCGCCGATGATGCGGATGGCCAGGCCGGGGCCGGGGAACGGATGCCGCCAGACGATCTCTTCGGGCAGCCCCAGCGCCTCGCCTACCCGGCGCGCCTCATCTTTGAAGAGGTTACGCAGCGGCTCGATCAATTGGAAGTCCATGTCTTCAGGCAACCCGCCGACGTTGTGATGCGTCTTGATGGTGCGCGCGGTGCGCTGTTCCTGCCGGCTGGCCGATTCGATCACATCCGGGTAAAGTGTGCCCTGGGCCAGGAACCCGGCCCGGTTGCCGTCGGCGGCCCCTTGCGCGGCGCGCGCTTCCGCGGCCTCGAAGGTGCGGACGAATCGCGCCCCGATGCGTTTGCGTTTGATTTCTGGGTCCGTCACGCCGCCTAAGTCGCTGAGGAACTCTTCGGCCGCGTTGACGGCGATCAGCCGCATCCCCATATGGTGATTGAAAGTCTCGACGACTTGTTCGGCCTCGCCCTGGCGCAGGAGGCCATGATCCACGAAGATGCACGTCAGTTGATCGCCGATGGCGCGGTGAATCAGTGAAGCCGCCACCGCGGAGTCTACGCCGCCGCTCAACCCGCAGATCACGCGCCCATCGCCGACGTATTCCCGGATGGATGCGACCGTCTCTTCGATGAAGTTGATCGGCGTCCAGTCGGCGTGGCAGCCGCAGATGTCCACGGCGAAATTGTGCAGGAGATCGCGGCCCTGTGGCGTATGTTGCACCTCCGGATGAAATTGCACCCCGTAGAGGCCCGAATTAACGTCGCCCATCACCGCGACCGCGTTGGTTGTTTTGCCCAGCGGCGCGAATGTCGGCGGCAGGTCAGTGATGTGGTCGCCGTGACTCATCCAGACTGAAATGCTTTCCGGTAGCCCCTGCAGCAGGGGCGCGCCGTCCTGGCTCACGTGCAGTTCGGCGTGACCGTATTCGCGCCGCGCCGCCGGGTCCACGCGCCCGCCCAGGTTGTGCGCCAGGAGTTGCATCCCATAACAAATGCCCAGCACCGGAGCGCCCGATTCCAGGATGAAATCGGGCAGGGTTGGCGCGCCCGGTTCATAGACGCTGAACGGCCCCCCGGAGAGGATGTAGCCCTTCGGGTTCAGCGCCGCGAAGCGTTCGGCGGGCGCGTCCCAGGGCAACAGTTCGCAATAGACGTTCAACTCACGCACGCGGCGTGCGATCAGTTGCGCCGTCTGCGAGCCGTAATCCAGGATAGCGATGGAATCGTGCGAGGTGGGCTGCGCAAATGCCATGATTCTTTTCTCAGTCTTCCAGGACGATGCGTCCATGATCCATGTTGGTGATGACGGCCAGCGTCTCGATCGGCACATCCAGATCTGCCAGCGCGTCGCGTCCACCCTCGAAGCGCTTTTCGATCACCGCGCCGATCCCCATCAGCTCTGCGCCCGAGCGGGCGACCAGGCTGACCAGGGCGCGGATCGTCTCGCCGCGCGCCAGGAAGTCATCAATCACCAGCACGTGATCGCGTGGGCCGAGGAATTCCGGCGACACCATCAGCTCGGTCATCACGCCTTTCGTGTGCGACGGCGCGGAGGCCGTCATGGTGTTCGGGTGCATGGTCACCGGCTTCGACTTACGAGCGTAGACCACCGGGATGCCCAGCGCCAGCCCCGTGGTCAGCGCGGGCGCGATGCCGCTGATTTCGGCGGTCACGATCTTGTTCGCGCCCAGATGCGCGAAGCGCGCCGCCAGCGCCCCGCCGACGGCCAGCATCAGCGCGGGGTCTACCTGATGATTGATGAAACTATCCACCTTGAGGATGCCGTGACCCAGGTTGACGCCTTCGCGCCGGATACGTTCTTTCAGCAGCTCCATGAATCCCCTCTCCTTGTCGAGCGGTGCGCTATAGCGTCAATTTTAGGGCCGGGTGAGAAAAAGGCCAAGTTAGACAGGGTGTGTCCCAGGCATTCCAAATGTCGGTGCGCAATCCGTGTCATTCTGAGCGGGTCAACCCCGGATCGTCCATTACGGTGAGACTCCAGCGAAGAATCTCTGGTTTTTGAAGCCGCGATGCTTCCCTCCGTTCACGGTACCGTGACAGGCTACATTTGGAATTCCTGGGGCGTGTCCGACGAGGGCGCACTGTGGACACAGGTTACAGAGTTTGGTATGCGCCCGCGATGGCGTAAAATGATGGTTCGTAAACGCCGATGGTTTGCTCTCGGCGATTTGATCATTGGTGAGTGTGATAATGGATTCATCCGCCGCGCATCGTCGTTCTATCTTGCTTCTGGTGTTTGCCGCGATCCTCTGGAGCACCAGCGGGGTGTTCATCAAGCTCCTCGACTGGTCGCCCCTGGCAATCCTGGGCGGGCGCAGCATCTTTGCCGCGTTGTTATTCCTCGTCTATCTCCGGCCCAGGTCATTGCACTGGAACCGGCTGGAGGTATTGGGGGCGGTTGCCTATGTGGCGGCGCAATTGACCTTCATCATGGCGACTCAACTGACCACCGCGGCCAACGCGATCTTCCTGCAATATGCCGCCCCGATTTACCTGATCCTGCTCGGTTGGTGGTTCCTGGGCGAGAAGCCAAAGCGGGTTGACTTGCTCGTGCTGCCGGTGATCTTCCTCGGCCTGGCCCTCTTCTTGAGCGACGACCTGACTACCAGCGGCGTCACCGGCAATCTGCTGGCGCTGGGCAGCGGTGTGGCGATGTCCATCTGGTTCCTGGCGATGCGCGGGCAGAAGTCCGGCGCGCCCGCCAATACGATCCTGCTGGGCAATTTCATCGGCGCGGCGATCGGTCTGCCGTTTTTCCTGCGCGCCAACCTGACCCCTGCCAGCCTGACAATCATCGTCTATCTGGGCGTGCTGCAACTGGGGCTGGCCGGGCTGCTCTATTCGGCGGCGATCAAGCATACGCCCGTCCTTGAATCCACCATCATCCTGATGCTCGAGCCGATTCTTAATCCGATCTGGGTCTTCATCGCGCTGGGCGAGGCTCCGGGTTCGGCGGCGTTGCTGGGCGCGGCGCTGGTGTTGGGTGCGACGCTGTGGCGGGCGGCCTATGGCGCACGCGCGCCGATTCGCACTTCAGTGTAGGCGCGCTATGCGACGTTGGGCTTGCGCCAGTGAATCTCAGGCCGCCCCCAGTTCTGGATGCGCCAGACCCAACCTGCGGGATAACCTGCCATCTTTGCCACGTCGCCCACGCCGCGGATCACCGGGATCAGCAAGACGGCTTTGACTCTCTCGACCGGTGCAAGCTTGCCCAGGTGTGGCCGTAAGCGTCGGAAGGGCGTCCGGCTGTACGCCAGCACCCCTGCCAGCAGCACGAGCAGCCACCACGGGCTATGCAACACGCTGAGCAGCAGGATCGCGGGCAGGGCGATGAGGTAGATGACATAACGTAGCGCATGGCGTTTGCGCCACAGGTCGGCCTTGCCGTCGCCGCGCGCATAGCGATAGTATTGCCGGTAGTATAACCGCAACGATCCGCGCGGCCGGAAGTGGGCCGGCGCAGCGGGCGCCCAGGCAAAGGCCCTCACCTCATCGCGCAGCCGGAAATCGAAGACCAGATCCTCGCAGTAATCGAGCCATTCGGGGTACCCGCCCGCGCCGCGCCAGGCCTCTTTGGTGAAGGCCACCGAACGACTGGAGGGCAGGAAGGTCGCCGGATCAACGTCTTCGACGTTCGGCAACACCGTCGCACCCATCGCCGTCTCGAAGGTGCTGCGCGGATCGGCCATGAAAAAGCCGGCGACCGCCCCCGGTGCGGGCGATGCGTCGTCGAACGGGGCGAGCAGCGTCGCCAACCACGTCGGTTCCAACCAGACCCCCGCATCCACCGATGCGATCACGTCGCCGGTCGCCGCCTCGATGGCGACGTTGCGCCCGCGCGAGATGTTCGCGCCCGGCTCGATGATGACGCGCAACGGCAGCCGGTCGGCGTATTCTTGCAATACGGCGACCGTGTTGTCGCGCGAACCGCCATCCACGATCACCACCTCATCGGGCGGGCGCGTCTGTGCAACCAGGCTGTCCATAAGCCGGCGGATGGCTTCGCCTTCATTGAGAACGGTGCTGATGACGGTCGTGGGCACAGAGACTCCTGTCGGCATTATGGCCGCAGGTCAAGCCCTTGTCAACCTCGTTCCCGTCGCGTCAGGAATTTCAAATATACCCGGAGTCGAGGCTTCAGCCGGTGGCGCACATGCCGACTGTTACTACAAAAACCGGCTAAAGCCTCCCCCCAATGTCAAAAAGCGCGTATATTTGGAATTCCTGCCGTCGCGTCGCGTCCTAAACCGCGGTATACTACGCGTTTCTTATACAGCAACCAGATAGACTTCGGATCATGGAGTCGAGGCTTTAGCCGGTCATGACCGCCTGAAGGCTCGACTCCAAAGTGCGGATTCTATCTGT
>JBBSBO010000237.1:0-5151 GCA_038251215.1 Caldilineales bacterium | reverse complement strand
TCGATGAGCAGCGCGGCACAATGGACCAGGAAAAGCGCAAGGAAATCCTCTTCAAGGTCAACAAGCTGATCTACGACCAGTACCCGGATGCCATGCTCTACCAGCAGAAGTACCTGTGGGGCGTGAACAAGCGCGTCAAGGACCTGGCCCTGCCCGCCGACGAGCGGCTGTGGCTCGCCGCCGCCGGCCTCGCCGAATAACCGGCAGCGCAGGCGTCCTCGTTAACAACCCCGGCAGCCGTCCGTACGCGGGCGGCTGCCCGTTCAACCTAGCCCAACAGAACGGCCCGCAGCATGTGGAATTATCTGATCCAGCGCCTGTTCTATTCGATCTTTGTCCTGCTCGGCATCAGCCTGATCGTCTTTGTCACCGTGCGCCTGACGGGCGACCCCATCGCCATGATGCTGCAAGACGGCAACCCCAGCCAAGCCGACATCGACGAAATGCGCCGGCTGCTCGACCTGGACAAGCCCATCCCCGTCCAGTACGTAAACTTCATCGCCAAAGCCGTCACCGGCGACTTTGGGCGCAGCTTCCGCTACAGCACGCCCGCCCTGCCCCTGGTGCTGGAACGCATGCCCGCCACGCTGCAATTGACCCTGGCGGCGATGTCGGTCGCCGTCCTGATCGCTTTCCCGCTGGGCATTATCAGCGCAGTCTCGCGCGGCACCTTTCTGGACTTGGGCGTGCGCACCGTCAGCCTGATCGGCATCTCCATGCCCAACTTCTGGCTGGGCATCATCCTGATCATCATCTTCGGCGTCAACCTGCGCTGGCTGCCCGTTTCCGGCAATGACGGGCCGAAGTATCTGATCATGCCCGCCGTCGCGCTGGGGATGGCGCTCGCAGGCACGCTGACGCGGCTGCTGCGCTCCAGCATGTTGGATGTGCTTTCCAACGACTACATCCGCACGGCGCGCGCCAAGGGCCTCAGCGGGCGCATGGTGCTGACACGCCACGCTTTGCGCAACGCCCTCATTCCGGTGCTGACAATCCTGGGCCTCCAGTTCGGCCTGCTGCTGGGCGGCGCGGTGATCATCGAGAACGTCTTTTCCTGGCCCGGCGTCGGTCGCCTGGTGGTCAGCGCCATCGGCCTGCGCGACTACCCGGTCGTCCAGGCCTCCGTGATCGTGCTGGCAACGATCTTGCTCATCGTCAACTTCTTCGTCGACTTCCTCTACACCGTCGTCGACCCGCGGGTCACCCTGGACTAGCACATAGACTATGTCATCTTCTCCCGCATCTTCTCCCAGCGCCGACGTTCCGCTCGACGCCCCGACCGCCGCCTCACAAGCCGCCGCAGCTGCGGATCGCGCCCGCGCCCGCCAGCGCTGGGAGCGCGCCATGCGCTCGCTGCGCCACGACCCTTCGGCTGTCGTCGGCATCCTCATGCTCGGCACGGTGATCTTCGCCGCCCTCTTCGCGCCCTGGCTGGCCCCGCACGACCCGGCTGCGGTGGACCCGCTGCAGCGCCTGCTGCCCCCCTTCTGGGTGGAACCGAAGGGCAGCACGGAGTTTATCCTGGGTACCGACGCCGTGGGGCGCGACATCCTTTCGCGCATCATTTTCGGCGCGCGCATTTCGCTCGGCATCAGCCTAACCTCGGTGATCCTGAGCAGCCTCCTCGGCGTGACGCTGGGCCTCGTCGCCGGCTACTATGGCCGCTGGGCCGACGCCATCATCATGCGCGTGGCGGACATCCAGCTGGCCTACCCGCTCATCCTCTTTGCGATCACAGTGGCGGCTATCTTCGGAGCCAGCCTGCGCAACCTGATCATCGTGCTGGTGATCGCCAACTGGGTCACCTACACGCGCGTGGTGCGCGGCGAGGTGCTGGTGCGCCGCCAATCGCAGTATGTGGAGGCCGCGCGCGTCAACGGCTGCCGCGACGGGCGCATCATCCGCAACCACATTTTCCCCAACGTCTTTTCCTCAATTTTGGTGATCTTCACGCTCCAGGTCGCCTCGGTGCTGATCCTAGAGTCCGGCCTCAGCTTCCTGGGCTTGGGCGTGGAGCCGAGCATCCCCACCTGGGGGTCGATGCTCAACGAGGGGCGCAACTACATCATGACGGCCTGGTGGATCGAGACCTTCCCCGGCCTGGCGATCATGTTCACGGTGCTCGGCATCAACCTGCTGGGCGACTGGATCCGCGACGTCCTCGACCCGCAACTGCGCATCGACTGAGAAGAGGACAGCAAATAGAACGCGGATTTACACGGATCAAACAAAGATCAAGCATAGATCGTAAAGACGCGAAGATCACACCGAAGAACAGGTCAAGCTTTTTATCCGTGTAAATCCGTCAAATCCGCGTCATCCGCGTTCTATAGTTTCGCGGCCCATTCCTGTTCGAGGACGGCGTAGAGCAGCGCGTCCCACCAGCGGCCTTTGAAGTATTCCTTCTCGCGCAGGCGGCCCTCCAGCTGCATGCCCAGCTTCTCCAGCACGCGCGCCGAGCCGTGGTTCTCGGCGATGCACCAGGCGGAGACGCGGTGTACGCCCAGCTCGGCGAAGCCGTAGGCGACCACGGCGCGAGTGGCCTCACTGGCAAAACCGCGGCCCCACTCGGCGGGCGAGAACTCATAGCCGATCTCCGCCTCGCGTTCCGTCGCCTTTTCGCGGCGAATGCCACAGTTGCCGATCAGCCGTCCGTCCGCCTTCGTCACCGCCGCCCACTGGAACTTGAGGCGCGGATGCACGCGCTGCTGCGCCAGGAACATGCCCACAAACGCCTGGACATCCTCCGGCGTGCGGCCTTCCCAGGCGTTGTAGCGCAGATAGAGTGGGTCGCGCTGATAGGCCAGCACGGCCTCCCAGTCCGCTTCCTCGAACTCGCGCAGGATCAGGCGCTCAGTCTCCAGCTGCATCGCTGTGCGCCTCGCCACCCCCCTCGTCGTCCGCCCCTATGCCGCCGGCGGGCAGCGCCTCCAGCCGGCGCGCACGCGTGAAGCTCACCTGCACGCGGCCGTCGGGCAACGCCGCCAGGCTGCGTTGCATGGGCTGCGCGCTCTCCGCCGCCACGCGCAGCATGGCGAGGTTGGCGATGCGGTGCGCTTCGGCGCATTCGCGCAGATATTCGCCCTGCGCCGTTTCGTCGGGGACCTCCGTCACCCAGTCGACCAGCGTGATCTCCGGGTAGCGCAGCGCAAAGCTGCGCCGCATCAGCTCGTCTTTGGCGCGCTCCACGCCGTGGAAGAAGAAGAGCATATCGTTGTGCAGGTCGACGGGCGACGTTTCCGGCAGCCAATCGTGCCCGTAGGCTTCGTAACGCGCCAGCCAGAAGAGATTGCGCGCGTGCAGCCAGTCGGTCTGCGCCACGTCGTGCGCCACGGCGGAGCGCAGGGCCTCGGCGGCGCGGCGCAAGCCGGGCCGCGCCGCGTCGTCGACATAGGTGATGATGCCGTAGAGCATCGCCTGCACCACGTGATAGGAGACGCGGAAGCGCGGCGGCGAGTTGTAGCCGGCGAAGGGCTGGCACCACTCGTGCGACGGCACGCCATGGTTGTCCACGATCACATCCGGCAGCCAGCGCCGCCAGATCTCCCAGCGGAAGCGCGCCTCGCCGAAAGCCGTGTCGGGGTTGAAGAGGTCGATGCCGATCTCCATGCCCGCCGCGTTGAAGCGTGCGGCGTGGTGCTTCCAGTGCGGATGCTCCGCCATCAGCGCGTAGTGCGCTGCGGCCCCGTCCGGGTTGGCAAAGGGCAGAAAGACCAGGTTGACGCGCGCCAGCCAGCGCCGCAGCGCCGGTTCGGTCGCCAGGTCGCGGATCAGATCCAGCGCGGCCGTGGTGCTGGAAACCTCGTTGGCATGATGCCGCGCCACCACGAAGCAAGTCGGCTTCTGCAGGGTGAGCTTGGCGCGCGACAGATGCGTCTGCTCGGTCGCAAGCGGCAAGTGCACATCCACAGCATAGCCCGTGCGCCCCTGGTACGAGCGCCCCACCGGCCACACGCTGACGCCGGGCAGGTCGTCCAGCTCGGCGAGCTGCGTGCGCAACTGGCGCGGGCCGACGACCAGGCTGCCGGCGCGCGGCGCGTTCTCCGCCTCGGCTTCGTCGTCCGGCGCGTACGCCGCCGGCGTGACGACGCCCGCCACGCGGCCGCCTGCGCTGCAACGCAGCTCGATCTCCACGCCGGGCGGCAGGCCCGTCTGCGCGCCGGCGAGGTCGCGCCACTGCGCCAACACGCGGGCGGCAAACTCGGCTGCCGGCGCACCGGCATAGTGCAGCGTCACACCCAGGCGGCGCACGGCGCGGCCCGCCGCGTCCAGCTCGACCTCGCTCACCTCCACGCGCAGCGGCTGCGGCAGGTCGCGGCGATCCCCGGCGACAATGCCGCGGCCCGGCATGAAGGCGGGGACCTGCCAGGCGTGCAGCGTGACGGTCGCGCGCGCGGCTTCGCGCGGCAACGGCTCGCCGCGCGCGTCGCTGTAATCGTGGATCAGGGGCAGCACCTGCCCGCCCGCGGCGATGGGTCGCCCGCAGAAGCTCTCGCCCAGCGCGGCCAGGTAATCGAGCGTGTTGAAATAGACATCCTCGTGCAGCGCCTCGCCCACGGAAATGAACTCCTCGTAGACGCCCAGCGGCTCGTCGGGCCAGCCGAAATAGCCGTCCACCTCCAACCGCTCGAAGTAAGGCTCGTTGTCGGGCGTGGGCCGCCCGCGCGAGACATCCAGTACATGGTTGCGCAGCGCGGGCAGGATGGTCTGCTGGTAGAAGTCCCAGAAGTGCTGCTCGTCGGTGGCGGCGTGCCAGGCGTGCGGCATCTCCTGCGCCGCGCGCAACACGACGCCGGCGGCGGACGGATGCACCAGACCGAACTCCGGCATAGCGGCGAGATACGGGCGCTCGTCGTAGAGCACGAGCAGGTCGTCGTCGTGGATCAGCTCGCCCTGGGCGTCGTAGGCGACGACGCGATAGGCGGGCGCCAGGCCGGGCGGGACGTTGCGCGCTTCCGCGGCGGGGATCATGCGCAGACGCACCTGGCCCTCCTCCAGGCCCAGCGCGCGCTGCACAAGCTCCTGGGCGGGGAACCACTCTTGCAGCCAGCGCGTGGGCAGGTCGAGCCATTTCGCCGTGGCGGAGGCGGGGCGGAACTCGGCGAAGAGTAGATCCACGGCGGCGATGCCGCGACTTTCCAGCCGGGGGAG
>JBBSBO010000236.1:0-5157 GCA_038251215.1 Caldilineales bacterium | reverse complement strand
GGCCTCCTCCACGGTCGTCGTCATCGTCTTGTTAAAATGAATATGCAGGCCGTTCTCCACCGCCAAGAGGCCCTGGGCATAGTGCATGCCGATCGGCGAAGCGATGCTCACCGCATCCAGACCGCCCGCCTCGATCATCTCCTCGAAAGTGGCGTAGGCGCGCGCCACGCCGAACTTCTCCGCCGCAGCCTGCGCCCGCTCCACAATGGGATCACACAGCGCGACCACCTGCACCGTCTCGCTCATGTCCTCCATCGTCAGGTGCGGCAGCAGCCCGCGCAACGTAATGCTGCCTGTGCCGACAATGCCCAATCGCACCGCATCTTTGCCTGCCATATGCTCCCCGCCTTCTCGTCTGTCAAAACTGGTGGATAGTTGCCAGTGGATCTTCCGTTGCTTGCCCAGCACAACACAGCCCCGTCGTTCGCCGGGCGTTATTCCAAAGTAGCGCCCCAAACACCCGCATCATAACACAAGCTCCAACGCGTCAACACCCTCATCTTCTCCGCTTTTCTCTGCTTTTCCTCCTGTATTTCTCTGCGTCCTCCGCGCCCTCTGCGGTGACTCGCTGTTGCTGTTCTTGCTGCTGGCTGTTCTTTGCACACTTTGCGCTCTTTGCGGTAAATTCCTAGCAGTGAATTCCTCCCGCCATCCCTGCCAGAAAGGCATACCCTCCATGAAACTCCTGGGAAAAGCAGCCCTGATCACCGGCGCGGGCAGCGGCATCGGCGCGGCCACGGCGCGCCTGATGGCGGACGAAGGCGCCAGCATCGCCGTCGCCGGCCTGCCCGCCGCCGCGGTCGAAAACGTCGCCGCCGAGCTGCTGGGCCGCGGCGCACGCGCCGTCGCCGTGGTCGCAGACGTGTCCGACGCCCGCCAGGTAGAGGCCGCCGTAGCGCAGACGGTGGAAGCCTTCGGCAGGCTGGATATCCTGGTGCCCAACGCCGGCATCCAACTGCACAACGAAGACGTCAACCTGCACGAGTTGCCGGAAGAGGTGTGGGACCGCACGCACAACGTCAACTACCGCGGCGTCTTCCTCACGTGCAAGGCCGGCTTGGCGCAGTTTGTGCGTCAGGGCGATGGCGGCGTGATTGTGATCGTCGCCTCGGTCACCGCGCTCAGCGGACGCTCTGCCAACGTCGCCTACGTGTCCGGCAAGCACGGCCTGATCGGCCTCAACCGCTACATCGCCGTCCACTACGCCAAGCATGGCATCCGCTGCAACGCCGTCCTGCCCGGCGCGCTGGAGCGCACGCCCAACTTCGACGTGCATCCCGACCCCGTGGGCCGCGCCGAGAAGTTGCGCCAGACGATCCCGCTCGGCAGACCCGGCACGCCGGAAGAGATCGCGCCGTTCATCACCTTCCTCGCCACGCCCGACGCAGCCTATGCCACCGGCGCCATGTTCGTGGTGGACGGCGGCCTCAGCGTGGCCTAGCCCGGTACAGGCTAACGGCGCCGCGCCCGCCAAAAGAAAAACGCCGCAAGCCCTGACCCAGGACTTAGCGGCGGTTTCCCCATTGAAAGGACCGTTCTCACACGCCGAAGAAGCGGCGGCTTGCGTTTACCCCTTGAGCGAACCGGCCAACAGCCCGCGCATAAACAGCTTGCCCAGCGAGAGGTAGACGATGATCGTCGGCAGCGCCGCAATGAGCGCGGCGGACATCTGCACGTTCCAATCCACGGAAAAGCTGCCTGCGGCATTCTTTACCGCGACATTGACCGGCGCCATGACTGGGTTACTGAGTACGACTAGACCGATCAGGTAGTCATTCCAGATCGAAGTGAACTGCCACAGCAGCACGACGGCGAAAGCAGGCATGGAAATGGGCAGCAGGATATACCGGTAGAGGCCGAAGAAGCCGCAGCCGTCAATCTTGCCCGCGTCAAGTAACTCGTTAGGGATCCCCGCATAGTACCCACGGAAGAGCAGCGCCGTGATGGGAATGCCGAAGATGACGTGAACTAGGATCAGCCCGCCAATATGTCCATAGAGATGGAACGCTTGCAGCGTCAATACCAGAGGGATGAGGATACCCTGGTAGGGCAGGAACATCCCTACCAAGAACAGAATGAACAACGTATCCGCGCCCTTGAAGCGCCACTTGGCGAAGATGTAGCCGTTGATCGAGCCAACCATCGACGAGATGAGGGCGGCGGGAACGGTGATCATCACGCTGTTCTTGAAGTTGGGCGCCACCAATTTCCAGCCTTCGATGAAACTGCCGAAATAAAGCCCTCGCGGCAACTCCCACATCCGGGTTACATTCACATCCTGGAAGGGCTTCAAACCGGTAATGATCAAGACATAGATGGGCATGGCATAGAAGACAGTGAACGCCACCAGCACCAGGTAGATGACGCCGCGCGGCCAGATCCGTTGGAGATTCATCGCTCGCTCTCCCGCCGCATGCTCATGAGATAGGGGATCACCAGGAATATAGCGAGGAACATCATGACCGAGCCGATGGCCGCACCCAACGAGAAGCGGTAGGCGTTGAACGTGGTTTGGTACATGTTGAGCGCCAGCGTATCGATGTTGTTACCCGGCCCAGGCGCGCCCATGGCCGACACTATGTCGAAGACGCGGATCGCGTTCATCCCGGTCAAGACAATAGCAGTAAAGGTGACCGGCATCAGCAAGGGAATGATGATATAGCGGTAGATCGTCCAAGTCCCGGCGCCGTCGATGGCGGCTGCCTCGCGCAGCTCATAGGGGATGCTGCGCAACCCCGCCAGGTAAAGCGCCATGACATAGCCGGAAAACTGCCAGGCAGCGGCAATCGAAACAGCCCAGATGCCATAGTGAAGATCCGACGCCCAGGTGGGACGGAACCAGCCCATACCGATCTTGGCGAAGAGGAGATTGACGCCGGTCGACGGCTGCATCAGCCACTGCCAAGTCACGCCGGTCACGATCCCGCTAACGGCAAACGGGAAGATAAACAGTGTGCGGAAGAGGGCTTCACCCTTGATCTTCTGATCCAGCAGTGAGGCGAGAACAAACCCAATGACGATACACTGAGTCATGAAGCCAATCGCATAGAAGAACAGATTGCGCAGGTCCGTATGGAAGCGCTGGTCGTTGACTAGCCGCGTCCAGTTCTTCAGCCCCACAAAGGTGAGGTCAAAAACCGAACTCTTCCAGTCCGTCATCGAGATATAGAACGTCCAGGCGATAAACCCATAGACGAAGATCGCGACCGCGATGACCGAGGGCAGAAGCACCAAAACGGCGAGCGCCATGTCGGTACGCAGCCAGCGCCATCGTTTACGGGTTTGGGGCGTGGGGGAGGCGGCTAGGCCGCGCTCCCCCGAAACGGAAACCGTGCTATTGGCCAAAAGCTACATCCTCCGCCGCAGCAACCAATGCCGCCTGGGTCGCGGCGACATCTCTGGTGGCGATCATGTTGTTGAGCGCCTGGTCGTAGTCGATCAAGAAGCTCTGCTTGGCGGCCGCGCCGTGCTGCAGGCTGCCGACCAGGGCGTTGGTCTTCCACTGCTCCATGGCCCACAGCTGGTACTCGTCATACAGGCTGATATCGCCGTCGGTGCGCGCCGGAATCGACCCCTTGATCGGGTTGAAGGCGTCCTGGCCTTCTTTCGAGCCGCATACCTTCAGCCAAGCCAGCGCGTTGTCGCGGTACTTCACACCCTTGGGCAGGCCGAAGGAGTCGGACAACAAGAGATAGCTGCCGTCTGTGCCGGGGCTTGCCGCCCACCAGTAGTCCTTGAATTCCTTGGACTTGAAGTAGCCATGCAGCCAGTCGCCGCTGATCATCATGAACGGGCTATCGTCGTTCATCATAACATCATTGACGCCCGTCCCGCTTTCGCTCAAGTAGTCAGGCTGGGCGTAGTCATAGAGCGCATTCATGATCTCCAACGCATGGGTCATGCGCGGGTCGGACCACGGAATCGTGCCGTCAAACAGGCCGGGCCAGTCCGCAGCGCCAAAGACCGACAGGATGATGCATTCCATCGTCTGGCCGTTGCCGCCGCCGCCGGCGCCCGCGAGCGCGATCGTCGGAATCCCCTGAGCCTTCCACTGTTCCGCCATCACCAGGACTTCATCCCAGTCTTTGGGCAGTTCGGTGGCGCCGATAGCCTCCAACTTGGCCGGGCGGTACCATATCAGGTTCGAGCGATGAATGTTGACGGGCACGGACCAGGGATGGCCGTCGTAGAGGATGACCTTCATCAGGTCAGGGGGGAAGACATCGGCGTAGCCTTCCTGGGCATACAGCTCATCCAGGGGTTCCATACGACCGGCAATCACATGGCTGTCGATCAACTCACGGCCCAGATGGACCTGGAAGCTCTCGGGCGGGTCGCCGCCCATCATGCGGGTCTCGAGCAGCGCCTTCATCTCGCCGCCCTGACCGGCGCCTTGCGCGGCAAGGGCAGCGTTAATGATCTCGACGCCCGGATTGTCGCGCTCGAAGATCTTAAACATGTTGTTAAGACCTTCAACCTCGCCACCGGCAGTCCACCACGAGAAGATCTCCAGCTTACCCTTGTCGGCTACCGCAGCGGCAGGGGCCGCACCAGGAGCCGCGGCCGGCGCGGCACAAGCTGCGAGGTACGCGCTGCCTAAGCCCATCGCAGCATATTGCAAAAACGTCCGGCGATTGAACATCGGATTCATCTTACTCCACCTTTCCTTTGGCAAAGGGGAAACAACAAGAAACTATTAAATTGTGGGGGTCGCTTAGGGAACTAAATCGGTGGTCAACCAAACAGTGGGGCACGAGCTATGAGCCGCTTGGGGCAGACAACTACGCCTCACAAATTAGGTATAGCACAAGTCACAAGGCTATGCAAATCGCTTTTACTAAACGCTTTCCTTCCTTGGCAATATGCCGGCACACTACGGAATCGGCCCCGGGTGAGTCCATAATGCTTGGCCTAGACACGCCACAGTATACCCTAGACAGCTAATGGATCGGCTGCACGAAGGCGAGGCCAGCGCATTTCGGCCTATAGGGGGCGCCAGTATACCGGATTGACACGTTAAGTGGTGATCGGTGAGGCCCCCATACCTGGATCTATGGCTCAAACGCTGGGATCAGTTGCTGGTATAATCGGCCTGATGACTTAGTTTGCTGCAAGGTTTGCTGCTAAGAGGAATCTGTCTGCGAGTATAATACAGGT
>JBBSBO010000235.1:0-5179 GCA_038251215.1 Caldilineales bacterium | reverse complement strand
GTACAGTCCTGGACGCGTGCCGCGACTGGCCGCGCCTTGCCGCCCAGATCGCCGCCCTGGAACCGCGCGACGTCGAAGGCTTTCTGCGCTTCTTGGCCTATGCCGCCCGCCTCCATCGCATCACCGGCCCCGTCTTTATCTATGACCATCCGCCCACGTGGCGCAGCTTCACGCGCGTCCCCCTCCCCGACATGCCGGCTGTCGAACCATGGCTGAACATGGATCGCGCCATCCGCCGCTATATCCGCTCGCCGCACCTGCGCCAACTGCTGGGCCGGTTCGCCACTTATGTCGGGGCCAGCCCTTTTTTGGCCCCCGCTACGCTCAACGTCATCGCGCATGTCGAGCTGACCGGGGGCGTATGGTATCCGCAGGGCGGCCTCTACAGCCTGGCGCGCGCTTTGCACAAACTGGCGTTCGACTCTGGCGTGGACATCCGCACGCGCGCCGAGGTCACCGCCATCAACCTGCGCGACGGCGCCGCTTGTGGCGTCACCCTCGCCACAGGTGAGAGCATTGCCGCCTCCGCCGTCATCGCCAACGTGGATGTCGCCACGGTCTACAGCCGCCTACTGCCGCAGTCCGGCCCCAAGCTGGCGGCGACGCGTCACAGCGTCCTAAATAGAAAGACGTCAGGTTCGGGTTTCGCGCTGCTGCTGGGCGTGACCAAAACCTTTCCCGACCTGGCCCATCACAACATTTTCTTCTCGGCGGACTATCGTCGCGAGTTTGCCGACATCTTCACACACGGACGTCCCCCCGCCGACCCGACCATCTACGTCGCCATCACATCCAAAACCGACCCGGAGCACGCGCCGCCCGGCCATGAGAACTGGTTCGTCCTCGTCAACGCTCCGCCCGTGGGCGATCAGTTCGATTGGAACGCTAAGGCGCCCGCCTACCGCGCACGCGTGCTGGAGCGAGTGGCCACATTCGGCTATGACGTACGCCAGTCCATTGCGGAAGAGCACATGCTAACCCCCCTCGACATTGCCCGCAACACCGCCGCCTATCGAGGAGCGCTCTACGGCATCTCCTCAAACCAAGCGCTCAACGCCTTTCGCCGCCCACACAATCGCGCCGCCGGCGTGGCGCGCCTCTATTTCGCGGGCGGCACAACGCACCCCGGCGGCGGCGTGCCCATGGTCATCCTCTCCGGCAAGGTCGCCGCCGAGCTGGCGCTAGCCGATCGCTAAGGCCTCTCCTCACCGCATTCCCACAAGCAAACAGCCCTACCTGTCGCTTTGTCCAGGTTTTGGACGGCGTTGTCATGTCTTTGCACAAGATCGGCGGGACAATGGTAAGC
Organism: Caldilineales bacterium; assembly: GCA_038251215.1. Classification (GTDB taxonomy): domain Bacteria; phylum Chloroflexota; class Anaerolineae; order Caldilineales; family Caldilineaceae; genus JASGTU01. The sequence continues at coordinate 3,873 of JBBSBO010000235.1, read as the reverse complement.
GTGGGCACTGTATAGCACACGCGATCGGGCGACAATAGTGACAGTCGCAAGTCACAGGCGCAGTTGTAGCGGACAACACTCCTACGACTGACTGAACGAAAATAACCGCCGCAAGCCGTGCGGCGCACCGAGCCTCAAACGCTCAAGTAGGTTCTCAAAAGGCGATCATTTATGCCGCAGGCTGTCGTTCTAATAGGGTCAAATTCATTAGCGGAAGTGACGCTTCCCGCCGCGGAGCAGGCGCTGTGCGCTTCCGACACGCTACGCGTGCTCGCTGTCAGCGCTGTGATCCGGACGCACGCCGTCATGGCGTCGGGCGCATTTGACGAGAGTGCGCCGCCCTATCACAACGCAGCCATCTTGATCGAGACTGCGCTGCGCCCGCTGGAACTACGCACCGTTCTCCGCGCCATTGAGTACAGCCTGGGCCGTAGGCGCATCGGCAATACAAGCGCAGCCGTTCCGATCGACCTGGATCTGGCGGTCTACGATGATCTTGTCCTGACAGAGGGACCCCTTATTCTTCCTCACCCGGCGATTGAACGGTATGCCTTCGCCGCAGTCCCCGTGGCGCAAGTGGCGCCGGACTGGGTTCACCCAACATTAGGTCGCACCTATTCGGAGATCGCAGCGGAAATGGTCGCACCGATCCACACTTCAAGGAGAGTCTCATGAGCATGTATCCATTACCCGCCAAAGTGACAGCCAACGGCAACGGCCATAGGCACAACAATGGAGGCGTGCAGACTCCGCCGAAGATCAACTGGCGCGTCGTCGGCATGTCCGAAGAAGACACGTCGCCGGCCCAGACCGCCGCTCCGAACCAGGGCGTTAACGAGAGCTACGACGCCGAATTTGAAAAGCTGATTGAGCAAATGCTCGTGCGCCTGGGCGAGGACACACAGCGTGACGGGCTGATCAAAACCCCGCTGCGCGTGGCGAAGGCGATGGACTTCCTGACCAGCGGCTATGACGCGTCGCTACAGGAGGTAGTCAACGGCGCCATCTTCGAGGAAGACGTCGAGGATATGGTGCTGGTGAAGGACATTGAATTCTATTCGCTATGCGAGCATCATATGCTGCCGTTCTACGGCAAAGTCCACATCGCCTATATTCCCAACGGCAAGATCATCGGCCTCAGCAAGCTGGCGCGCATCGCCGATGTCTTCGCCCGTCGCCTCCAGGTGCAGGAGCGGCTCACCAGCCAGATTGCGGACGCGCTCGTGGAACTGCTCGACCCCAAGGGCGTTGCCGTAGCGACCGACGCCGCGCACTTCTGTATGATGATGCGAGGAGTGCAAAAACAGGGGTCCACAACCATCACAACCGCCTTCCGTGGCGAGTTCAAGACGGACGTGACCGAGCGTCAGCAATTCCTCAGCATGATCGGGGCGAGCTAAGGAGCGCTCCAGGCCGGGCGGATATCTCCGCCCGGTTTGCGGGCGTCAAAGAGAGGAAGACGCTTGGACAAGATGCCCGGCGCTACACATAAAGCTGAGGTACTGATCGTCGGCGCAGGTCTCGCCGGCCTGACCGCCGCCAACGAACTTCTGCGTCATGGCATTCGCGCCGTCGTCGTCGATAAAGGGCGCAGCGTGGGCGGTCGACTAGCCACACGGCGAATCGGTCCCGGCCGCGCCGATCACGGCGCGCAGTTCTTCACGGCGCGCGACGCGCGTTTCCGGCAAGCCGTCGCCGCGTGGGTCGCCGAGGGACTCGTCTACGAATGGTCACGCGGCTGGAGCGACGGCAGCTTAGTGCAGGCTCCAACTGACGGACACCCGCGCTACGCCGTACACGGCGGCATGAACCAGTTGGCTAAGCGCCTCGCACAGCCGCTAGAACAAGTGGACATGCTCCACACCGGGCTGCGCATTGCCAAGATATACCGCGACACAAGCTCGATTTGGTGCGCCGAAACCGATGACGGACGCCTGTTTCACGCCCCTTCCATCCTACTCACCCCGCCTGCGCCGCAGGCCCTTGACCTTCTCGACGCCGGCGCCGTCCCCCTGCACAAGGACGACCGGCAGGCGCTAGCCGCCATTCACTACGCGCCCTGTCTCTGCGGGCTATATTGGGTAGACGGCGACGTGCGCCTGCCTGACGTGGGTGCGATGCAGATGCCGCATGCCGCTATCACCTGGATCGCCGACAACCGGCGCAAGGGCATCTCGCCCGCGGCGCGCATCGTCACCATACACGCCGGCCCCGAATGGAGCGAGCGCCACTACGACGAGGACGACGCGACGATTCTAGATCGTCTCCGCGCCGAGTTGCTGCCGCTGCTGCGCCCGGCTTCGGTCTTGCTCGAAGCGCAGATCAAGCGCTGGCGTTATGCACTGCCGACTGCGGTCTATCCGCAAGCCTGGTTCGCGCCGCGCGACTTGCCCGGCTGCCTGCTCGGCGGCGACGGCTTTGGCTCGCCGCGCGTCGAAGGCGCCTACCTCTCCGGCCTGGCGCTGGGCGAAGAGGCGCTGCGGCAATCCTTATGGGATCAGTAGCGTCGGGCAGTAGCTGTAGCGCAGCACCGCCGAACTGACGCTGCCCAAGATCGTTTCTGCCACCGTATCGCGCTTCTGCGCGCGGCTGCCCATGATAATCAAGTCTGCCTGGTGAATGCGCCCCGCTTCCACAATCTCGCGCGCCGCGTCTCCCTCGCGAATATCGGCCATGGCTTGAATATCCGCCTGCTTTAAGGCATTCACGGCATCGTCCGCTACTTCCTGCGCCACGAGCCGGTAGCGCTCGCAGAGCGCGGCGTATGCATCCGTCCACTCATACACCGCGGGCAACTGGTACGCATGGACCACGATCACCTGTGCATCCGTGCGCCGCGCCATGTGTTCCGTATACACAATCAACCGCTCCACCGCCGGCGAGCCGTCCGTCGCCATAATGATCGTCTTGAACATTGCGCAATCCTCCTTCGTTCTGACGTTTGCGCCTGACGGCTAAGCACGCGGGCATCCCGCCTGCGCCTAGCCGGTCATCAGCACGCCGCCGTCAATATTGATCGCCTGTCCGGTCATGGCGCCGCTCTCCGCACCGGCGAGAAAGACCGCCAACGGCGCGATCTCCTCCGCCTCCAGGCGCCGGCCCATCGGCGTCATCCGCTTCTCGTACTCCTCCACCGTGACGCCCAGCCGCGTGGCGTCATATTCGATGCGCAGGTCGTTGATCAAGGTATGCACCGGGCCGGGGCAAATCGCGTTGACGCGAATCCCGTCGCCGACCACTTCCATCGCCAACGAACGCGTTAGGCCAAGCAGCCCGTGCTTGCTCGCTGCGTAGGCCGCGCCGTGGAAAGAACCGATCTTGCCATTGATCGACGCTACGTTAATGATATTCCCCGACTTGGCCGCCAACATCTCCGGCAATACGCGCTTGCACAGCAAATAGGGGACCGTCAGATTGACATACAACAGCAGATCCCAGAAGTCGTCGTCATAATCGACCACCGGCTTGGGGTTGGCGCTCGAGCCGACGCCGGCGTTGTTCACGAGGATGTCGATCGGGCCAAGTGCGGCCCGCGCCGCGTCATAGACGGCATTCGCCGCGCCCGCCTCCGCTAGGTCCGCAACGACCACTTCGCAGCCGACGCCGATGTCGCCGATTGCCTGGCGCAGCGACTCTAGGTCGTTGACGTCGCGCCCGGTCACCGCCAGGTTGGCGCCCTCCAGAGCGTAGGCCAGCGCAATCGCGCGGCCGATGCCTTTGCTTGCACCCGTAATCAACGCGTTTCTGCCCTTCAGCTTCATCTTTCCTCCTCATAGTTTGTCCAAATGGTTGGTCCAAGTCCTAGCTTGATAACCGGATCGACCCAGCGTGCGGCTGCCGCCTTGCAAATCTGCACCGGCTGGCATACGATAG
>JBBSBO010000234.1:0-5212 GCA_038251215.1 Caldilineales bacterium | reverse complement strand
TTTGCACGCTGCATACTGGCGTGATATATTGCGATAGCGCCCAAGCAATCATTTGGTTACGCCCTTTCTGCCCCGCTTCCGCCAGATATCCGGCCTTTAGCCGTGTTGTGCGTGATCATCTCGTTCGGTGTTGGGTCGTTCGCTTTCCCTATTTGTCTACTTTCCATCACCTCTTGCCGGCCTCTTGCCGGCAACATCCACCCAATCCAACCTACGTAAGCCGGCCCCAATCGGTTGGCGCCCAAAGGAGAATCAGCATGTCCCTTCCCGTAACATCACGCAGAGAGTTTCTTCGCCTAGCCGCCTTTGGTTCGGCGGGCATGGCTTTGGCCGCCTGTGGCGGCAAGAAAGCAACCCCCACCGCAGCGGCCCCGGCGGCCGGCGCGGCCGCCGCCACCGAAGCGCCCGCCGCGGCCGCCGCGCCCGCGGGCGAAGGCGTCACCCTGGCGCAGTGGTACCATGAATATGGCGAAGCGGGCACGCAAGAAGCCGTCTACCGCATCGCCCAAGAGTACACCGACATGACCGACGGCGTCACCATCGAGGTCACCTGGTCGCCGGGCGACTACAACACCAAGCTGAATTCCGCCCTGGCCGCAGGCACAGGTCCGGACGTGTATGAGAGCGCCCTCAACCTGGGCAAGGTGCGCGCCGGGCATGTGGTGGAGCTGGACGACCTCTTCCCGCCGGAGATCAAGGCCGATTTCAACGAGCAGGACCTGGCGCTGAACTCGATCGAAGGTCACATCTACGGCGTGCGCATGATCATCGACACCGGCGTGCTCTACTCGCGCAAGTCGATCCTGGATGAGGCCGGCGTCAAGCCGCCCACGACCTGGCAGGAGCTGGTGGACGCCGCCGCGGCGCTGACCGGCGGTCGCCAGAAGGGCCTCTTCCTGGGCAATGACGGCGGCATCAATTCCACGCAGGACACCGGCATTTGGGCCGCGGGCCAGCAGTGGCTGGACGGCACCCCCGAAGTCGTCGCCGACCCGGCCGCCGTGGCCTCCGTCTACGAGAAGGTGCGCGACCTCAACAAGACCGACTCGCTGCTCATCGGCTCGCCCACCGACTGGTGGGACCCCTCCGCCCTGACGCAGGGTCTGTCCGCCATGCAGTGGACCGGCCTGTGGGCGATGCCGGGCATCCGCTCGCAGATCGAAGACGACTTCTATGTAGGGATGTTCCCGCCGATTGACGGCGGCCCCGGCTCCACCTTCTGGGGCGGCTGGGTGCAGTTCGTCAACGGCCAGGGCAGCAACCTGGAACAGTCCAAGGCCTTCGTCAACTGGCAGTGGATCGAGAACATCGACTGGCAGAACGAATGGGCCAGCGCCTATGGCCTGCACGTGCCGCCGCGCAAGAGCGCCGTCGCCGTCAACAAAATCCTGACGGAAGAGAAGGCCGCTAAGGTCGTCGAAGGTCTCTACGCCCTGGGCAAGGCCAATGGCCCGTACTGGACCGATTCGATGGTCACGGCTATCTCCGACGCCTACAGCAACATCGTCAAGAACGACGCCGCTGCCGAAGCGGAAGTCTCGGGCGCGCTGGACAAGGTCAAGTCCGAACTGGCCGCGCTGTTGGCTTAACCGCACGGGCGGCACGCCCATGCGTACACTAGTTACAAACCAATAACCACGCGCTGAGGGATGAAGCCGGGCAGGAAAACCGGGCCGCGGCTTCATCCCTCGGCAAATACCAGCAAGGAGCGCCGCGATGAATGCTGCGCCAATTTCGGCGGCAGGGCGTACAAAAGAGCCGGCGGGCGGACGATCTATTGCCGGCGCGCGCAAGCGCGAGGCCACAATTGCTTTCTGGGTGATGGTCGGCCCGCTTGTGCTGGGCCTGCTCATGTTTACCTTTCTCCCCATCTTGTGGGGCTTTGCCCTCAGCTTCTACAGTTCGCGCAACACGATCTCCCTCGACCAGTGGGTCGGCCTGGCCAACTACCGCCAAATCCTAACCGACCCGGCCTACATCCGTTCATTGATCACCGTCATCCTCTTTGCCGTCTTTATTGTGCCCACCACCTATGCCGCCTCGCTGCTGCTGGCGGTGCTGGTGCAGAACGCCGCCTTTGGCAAAGGCTTCTTCCGCTCGGTCTTCTTCATCCCCACCGCCATCTCCTATGTGCTTGCCTCGTTGATCTGGCGCGTGAGCATCTTCAACGGGCTGCCCTACGGCTTTGCCAACGTGATCCTGTGGGTCTTCGGCATCGACCCCATCGCCTGGATCGGCACGCCGCGCCCGCCCTGGTATTGGCTGGTGCTGATCACCGTGCGCCTGTGGCTGCAAGTCGGCTTCTATATGATCATCTTCATCGCCGCCATGCAAGACATCCCGCGCGAGCTGTACGAAGCCGCACGCGTGGACGGCGCGCGCAACAAGTGGACGCTGTTCCGCCACATCACCTTCCCCCTGATCCGCAACACGTCCATCTTCGTGATTTTGATCAACATCATCAACGCCTTCAACGCCTTCGACGAGTTCTACAACATCTTGGGCGGCACCTATGCCTCCAGCGGCAACGCTATCCTGGCGCGGCCGCCTTTGGTCTACCTGTATAGCGTGGCGATGAGCGACCAGATCTACGGGCGAGCCATGGCCGGGTCGTTTGTGCTGGCCTTCCTACTGATTGCCGCCACCGTCATCGGCAACCGCGTGGTGGGCGGGCTGGGCAAGGAAACCTAGCATTGCTTGCGCGACCGCTCCGCTCCCTCCGCGGCGCATGTTTCTCTCTCCGCCGCCCAGCCGCACAGGGCCACCGATACAGCCACAGACAGAGCCGCACACTAGCCACACACTAGGTGACAGCATGAACAAAGCCGGCACGATCCTCTCTCACGCACTCCTCATCTTCCTGGCGATCATCTTTCTGATCCCGTTCTACATCTTGGTGCGCAACGCGCTGATGACCAACCCGGAGATCACCTCCTTCGACTGGGTATTCTTCACCAAAAACCCGCAGTGGGGCAACTTCAAGGAGTTGTTCGCCGACCCGTTTGTGCCCATGCTCACCGGCCTGCGCAACTCGGCCCTGATCTCCGTCTCGACCCTGATCTTCCAGACCTTCTTCGCCGTGATGGCCGGCTACGCGCTGGCGCGCATCCCCTATCGCGGGCGCGACGTGGTCTTCGCCGTGATCCTGGCGACGATGCTGGTGCCGACCAACGCCCTGTTTGTGCCCACCTATGCCGTGGTCGCCAGGCTGGGCTGGGTCAACACACTGCAAGGGCTGATTGTGCCGGGTCTGTTCAGCGCCTTCAACACCTTCATGTTCCGCCAGTTCTACCTCAACTTCCCGCCGGAACTGGAAGACGCCGGGCGCGTGGACGGGCTTTCGTACTTTGGCCTCTTCTTCCGCATCGCCCTGCCCAACTCCTGGCCCTTGATCATGGCGCTGGGGTCGCTGGTGCTGGTGAACAGTTGGAACGCCTTCCTGTGGCCGCTGGTCATCGGGCAGACGCGCGAATGGTGGACGGTGCAGATCAACCTCTCCGTCTTCCTCACGGCGCAGGTGCTCAACCTGAAGCTGCTCTTCGCCGGCGCGCTGCTGGGCGCGCTGCCCATGCTGATCGCCTTCCTCTTCATGCAGCGCTACATCGCCGAGGGCGTCATGCGCACGGGCATCAAGGGCTAAAAGCCAACCGCAAAGGCGCAAAGAACGCCAAGAACAGCAAAAAGCAAGAAAAGCAAGACACCGCAGAGGATGTAGAGCACACAGAGGAGAATCGAACGCGAATCGGGCGGATTCGTGCGGATTGTCAGGGTGTGTCAATCACCCTCTATCGGGCGGCAGTAGGGCAACGCCAAAGCCTCGCCCTTGCCCGGCTCCTGCTTTTCTCTGCGAACTCTGCGGCCTCTGCGGTGTATTTTTTCCTTGCTGTTGCTTTTTCTTCGCGTTCTTTGCGCCTTTGCGGTTTGTTTAAGCGTTTGCTTTTTGGCCCATAGGCTGCCGAACACAATGCGTTTGCCCTACAGTCCCTCGGCGAGCGCTTGACACCCTGCCCCTGACTGATTATGCTATCGTTCGCCCGCGTAGGCTGCGCTTACCCCGCCGCCCTTGCTCCGCTCTCCAATGGCCGCGCGGCTCCATGATATCACCGGGCAAGTTTTGCCGGCAGCGTCCGCGATTATAGTCCACTAGCATAGGAGAGAATTCTGATGCCGAAACGACGAACGAGTTGGTTCTCACTCGTCCTGGTGTTGGCGATGTTGCTGTCCACGAGCGTGGCGGCTTCCGCCCAGGGCAATGAGAACGACAGCGGGAACGACGTCCATCTGCCGTTTGTGTCGAACGATGCGCTGGAGCCGATTGGGCCGCTGGCGCAGCCGCCCGACCTCGGCAGCCTGCGGCAGACGCCCGCCGCCATGCCGCCCAGCGACGTGACCATCGTCATCATGGCGCAGGCGCCCGCCGTCGCCTATGCGGGCGGCGTAGCAGGCTTCGCCGCCACCCAGCCCGCCGAAGGCGAGAAGCTCAACGCGGCGAGCGCCGATGTGGTGAGCTACGCCCAGTTCCTGCAAAGCAGCCAAGCCTCGGTGCTGGCCGCGGCGGGCGCCGGCCCGGACCAGATCGTCTATCACTATACCTATGCGCTCAACGGCTTTGCCGCACGCCTGACGCCGGCGCAGGTGCGCGCCGTGGCGCAGCAGCCCGGCGTGCTCATGGTGCTGCACGACGAGTTCCGCTATAAGCACCAGGATGAGCCGTTCGATGCGGAGGCCGAGGCCGCCATCAACGCCGCCATCGCGGCCGAGAACGATGCCGAGATCGCCGCCGCGGGCAGCGAGGAGGGCGCGACCGCACTAGCCGAACTGGAGGCCGCCCACAGCCGCGGCATCAACGGCGAAGACGTGATCGTCGGCGTCATCGACACCGGCATTTGGCCCGAACATCCCAGCTTCGCCGACGACGGCAGCTATGCACCGCTGCCCATCATGCTCGAGCCGTATGTCATTACGGATACAACCGTTTCGCCGCCTATCGTAACGGTCTATTCCCCCTGCGACTTCGGCAACACGGGCGCCAACGCCTACGACATGCCCTTCACCTGCAACAACAAGCTCCTGGGCGCGCGGCAAATGCTGCAAACCTATCGCAGCGTGGTCGTCACCGACCCGGATGAGTTCGACTCGGCGCGCGACGACGACGGGCACGGCACGCATACCGCCTCCACCGCCGCCGGCAACGCGGGCGTACGCGCCGACA